>QKHF01000307.1 GCA_003250135.1 Paracoccaceae bacterium
CTGGCCGGTCTCCTTGAACCAGATCGGCAGCGCCTTGAAGGCGTAGTTCATGCCGTAGTCGAGCGCGATGGAGCCGGGGATCTGCGGCATGTCGCCGGGGCGATCCTGGAACCATTGCATGTAGTCGTCCGACCCGGACGGATAGTAGACGACCTGACCATCCTCGACCGTTGGCCTGCAGCTTTCGGCCTTGCAGACCGCCGGGCTGGGCAGCAGGAAGCTCGCCAGCTTGTATGAGGCGGTTCCGTGGCAGCCCATGCAGGAGGACATGGCGTAGCGCCCGTCATAGGGCTTGCTGGATCCGTCCGGCTGCAGCACGCGGGCGTCGATGTCGACCGCGCCGTCGTTCGGGCCGGACAGGCGCCCGCCCCAGCCCAGCGTCTCCTTCGCGTAGATCGGCGCGGCGGGGTTGATCCATGTCTCGGACAACGCCGGGCAAGTCTGGTCTGGTGGCAGGTAATTGCAGTCCATGGGCGAGTTCACGTCCGGATCGTTGCCCCACATCACGCCCAGCGTGACCATCTTCTCCCAGTTGCTCTCTCCCGGCGCGTCCTTGTCGTAGACCAGCGTCATGTAGACCCATTGCGACTCGGGGGCGGAGATCGAGTCCTTCACGACGATGTCGAACTGGAAGAAGGACGCATCGAACAGCGAGACCGGCGCGGTCCCGTCGGGCGAGGCCCAGAGCGGCCACGTGACCGCGCCCTCCATCGGCGGCCATATGCTGCCGTCGGCGGTGGTCAGCGCCGGTTTGACCACCAGCGAGCCCTCCAGCATCTGCGCCTTGCCCGCGTCCAGCCCCGGAACCGGGTCCATCGCGGTCTCACCCCAGACCTGCCCCAGGCTGTAGGCGGCGCGCGTGTCGTAATAGACCAGCACATGGGTGGTCATCGGCGCCTTCAGGCCGGAAACCGGGAACATCTCCGGCGGGAAGCCGGAGCCCTGATACGTGCCATGCACGCCGTCGCGGATGTCGGCGAGCCAGGGCTGGTTGTACCACCCGGCCTCGGCCGCGTTCCAGTCGCCGAAGTCGTACATCAGCGTGGTCATGCCGGGCGCAACCGCCTCTTTCAGCGCGTCGGCGTAGGCGGCCGCGTTCTCGACCGTGATCAGACCGCCGCCGATCGCTTCCTGCCACGGAAACAGGCCGTCATGGGCGGGCGCGCTGTCGGGGTATTTCGCCGACATCTCGAACACCGGGCCGTCATAGACGCTGGCGGGCGGCCGAGCAGGCTCCGCGAACGGGTCGAGGTCGGCGGCCTGCGCCGCGCCGGCGGCGAGCAGGGCGGCGGCGCATACGGCCAGCGGCGTCCGGGGGACAAGCGGGGGCATTTCCATCTGAGAATCCTTGGTTTCGTCGATTGCGAAAGCGTCCGCGCCGCCGGATCCTCGCCATGTGGGTTGGGGGCGAGACAGTGGCGCGACGCCAGACGGTTCTCACCCTCCAGCGGTTAACAAAGGCTTAATTGCGCGTGTGGGCGGCGCGCCTCGGACGGTCAGGACTTTCCGCTCACCGCGGCTTCTTCGAAGGTCGCCATGCCGGAATGGCAGGCGAGAGCGCTTTTCAGAATATTAATCGCCAGCGCGGCGCCTGATCCTTCTCCGAGGCGGAGGCCAAGATCGAGGATCGGCTCCATTTGAAGCGCGTCCAGCAGGCGCCCATGCGCCGCCTCGGCCGAGCGATGTCCGGCGACGCAGTGGGCGAGGGCGCCCGGCGCGGCC
>QKHF01000225.1 GCA_003250135.1 Paracoccaceae bacterium
GACCCCCCGCGACGAGCGCGACGAGCCTGAGCTTTACGCCGTTCTCGGTCGCGCCGGATCGGGCAAGACCATGTTGCTGGCCGAGCTGGTGCGAGAGGTGGAGGCGGCGGGCGTCAAGCTGATCTCGGGCGATTACGAGCCCAAGCGCAAATCCACCGACCGCACCTGCGCCATCCTCGCGCCGACCAACAAGGCGGCCAGCGTGCTGCGCAATCTGGGCGTCCCGGCCACCACCATCCACCGCATCCTCTACATCCCCGTCTACGATCCGGAATTCGAGGAACTGGCCGATTGGCTGGCCAAGCCCACCGGCGAGCGCCCAAAGGTGGAGGGGCTGTCCGACGAGGCGCTGGACCGCGCCCGCGCCTTCTTCGCCGACGTGAAATCGATCCCCGGCGCGCTGGCTGCCGCGGGACTGAGCGGGTCGGATTTCATCTCGGGCTGGAAGCGGCGCGAGGAGCCCCTGGACATCGCTTTCGTCGATGAAGCCTCGATGATCGACGACAAGCAACTCGACGACCTCAAGCAAGTGTTCGGGACCATCGTCCTGTTCGGCGATCCGGCGCAGCTGGCGCCGGTGGGGCAGGCGGGCGCGATGGCGTTCGATAGCTTTCCCGAGGCGCGCACCAGCCATCTGGGCCGCATCCACCGGCAGCAGGCCGACAGTCCGATCCTCGACCTCGCACACGCGCTGAAGGACGAGGCGCTGAACTTCCACGATTTCGAGCGCATGGTGGAGGAGGCTGCGGCCAGGGACGACCGCGTGGTCTGGGCCGAGCGCGCCGATTCCGACCTGATGGCGCGCTCGCCCATGCTGGTCTGGCGCAACGCCACGCGGCTGCGCCTGATTTCGGCCTTCCGCGGCGCGCATGGGCTGAACGAGTTCGACATGGCGCCCGGCGAGCCCCTGATCTGCGACGGGATCGAGCTGCCGCTGAAGCATCGCAAGAAGCGCATTGACTTGGAGGTGCGCGGGCTGGTGAAGGGCGCGCAAGCGATCTATCTGGGCGCAGGGCGCAAGGCGGGATTCGCGCGGCTGCACATCCTGGGCGCGGAGGAGCCGCAGATCTCCGTCGCCGCGATCATCAAGATCGAGGCGCCGGGCCGCGAGGAGCCGTTCATCCCCCACGCCGCCCATATGGGCGCGGCCTTCGTCCACGGCGCCGCCTGCACCATCCACAAGTCGCAGGGCAGCCAATGGCCCGAGGTGCAGGTCTTCGCGCCCGACATCTTCGCCGCCGCGCAGTCCGGGCGGTCCGAGGCGGGGATCGCGCTCTGGAAGCGCCTCGCCTATGTCGCCGTCACCCGCGCGCAGGAGCGCCTGATCTGGGTGACCCGATCACGCATCTCCCGCCCCGCGCAGCCTCTGGATACCGCGGACCTGAAGGGCGTCTCGGCCGGACCCGCCCTGACCGTCGCCTGACGCCGCCGCGGACCGGTTTGCCTTGGATCAAGGCAGGCGCTTCGCCGGGCTCATACAAATATCCCAAGTTCGCTGAACATCGCGCTCAGGGAGGAACAATATGAGCTACCAGACCATCGTATACTATGTCGAAGGCGGCGAGGCCGGCGCCGCCCGGAACGAGGCCGCGTTCGAGCTGGCGCGCCGCTTTGACGCCCGTCTGGTGGGCGTCGCCTTCGCCGCCAAGTCCACGCCGCCGCTGCACGAGGACGTCGCGCTGTCGATCGAGGTCTGGCGCGAAGCCCTGAAGCAGTGGGAGGAGGAGGCGAAATCCGTCGCCGACGAGTTCGTCAAGGCCGCGCAGAACGCCGGCGTGAAGGAGGTCGAGGGCCGCCACGCCACCGGCGGGCCGGATCTGGCGCTCAGCTTCGCCACGCACGCACGCTACGCGGACCTCGCCGTCATTGGCGCGCCGCGCGGCTCCGAGGCGCCCGCCGCCTGCGAGAAGGCGCTTCAGGCTGCCCTGTTCGACAGCGGCCGCCCGGTGCTGGTGTTGCCGCCCGAGGGCGTCGATGGCCCGATCGGCCAACGCGTTCTGCTGGCCTGGGACGCCGGGCGGGAAGCGGCGCTCGCGTCTTCCGCCGCGCTGCCGTTCATGAAGCGCGCCGGGCTGGTTCAGATCGCCGTGGCGAAGACCTTCTTCGGCGCCATCCGCCACGGCGCCGATCCGGGCGCGGACGCCGCCCGCTGGCTGGCCGCGCATGATGTGCCGGTCGAGGTGTCGACACTGTCGACGGAGCACTCCAGCGCCGCTGAAGCGCTGCTGCGCGAGGCGGCTGGGTTCGGGGCCGATCTGATCGTGATGGGCGGCTATGGCCAGTCGCGGCTGCTGGAGGCCGTGTTCGGCGGCGTCACCAGCCAGATGCTGGCCGAAGCGGAGGTTCCGCTGCTCCTTGCGCACTAGGGCCTTCGACCGGGCCTGCGCGAGGCGAGGGAGGCCGCGTCCCACTGCGGCCTCCCTTTTTCATCGGCGGCGCGGCGTCAGGACAGACGCTCGGCGTTCGCCTCGCAGTCGGATTTCTTCTTGTAGCCCTCCGACGAGGCGCCGACGACCTGGCCGTTCGACGCCGTGCGCCGCCAGCGATATTCGCCCGCCTTGTCCTTGTAGACCTCAAGCTTGTCGCCGGCCTTGGCGCCGCGCTTCATGTTGGCCTCGGCGTCGGATTTCTTCTTGTAGCCCTCGGTCGAGCGGCCCACCTGCTGGCCGTTCTTGGCGAAACGCCGCCAGCGGTACTCGCCCGCCTTGTCCTCATATACTTCGAACTTGTCGTCTTCCCCGGCCATGTCTCTTGCACTCCCTGTCATCCACGACGTCACATACGCGCCGCCCCCTGCGACAGTAGCGCATATGCAACCTCAGGCAATGGGTGGGTTGCGTCGTATCACCCCTCGCGGCGAGGATGCGCCCCGCCTTTGATCGCCAGCGCCACACCGCCCAGGATCATCAGTCCGGCGAGGAACAGGCGCAGTGTCGCATCCTCGCCCAGAAGGGCGACCGAGGCCGCCGCCGCGATGGCGGGAGCCAGCAACTGGAGGATAGAGGCCACCGTGCCGTCGAGATGGCGCAGCGCCGAGTACCACAGGGCGTAACCCAGCCCGCTGGTGATCGCGCCGGATGTGACGGCGAGCGAGACGCCTTGCACTCCGATCGGCTCGTTGCCGATGAAGAACAGGAGCGGTAGGGCGAGCGGGGCGGCGATCAGGAAGTTGCCAGCCGTCGCCGCGGTGGGATGGGCCACGCCCTTGCCGCGCAGCGAGTAGACGCCCCAGGAGAGGCCGGCGACCGCCATCAGCGCAGCGCCCAAAGGGTTCGGCGCCGAAACGCCGCCCGGCGAGACCAGCCAGACGAATCCGCCGACCGCCGTGGCGATCCCGATCCAGCGCAGTGGGCGGGGCCGCTCTCCGGTCGTCAGCGACCAGCCGATCATGGAGATCTGGACCGCGCCGAACAGGATCAGCGCGCCCATGCCAGCCTGCAGCGTCAGATAGGCGTAGGAGAAGAACACCGCATAGGCCAGCAGCGCCAGGGCCGACAGCGCCGATCCCGCGCCCAACCGGCTGCGCCATCCGGGGCCGGAGGCTGCGACCAGGACGCCCAGCATCACCGCGCCCGAAACTATGCGGATCACCGTGAAGCTCGCCGGGTCGATATGCCCGCCGGCAAGCGCCGCACGGTTGAGCAGCGAGTTCGCTGCGAACGCGGTCAGCGCCAAGGCGGTGATCAGAGTCAGTCGGGCAGGGGACATCGCAGGCGCCTGATGCGGGGGATTGGGTCTTAGCCGCCGACATTAACCGCCCGGCGGCGGCGCGCAAACCACCGTGATCAGCGCGCCTGCCCTTCGTGCGAAGCGTCAAGATTCCACGGCGCGGGGATTCTCGGAATATCGTCCCATTCAAATGTCAGAATGTGGTAAAGTGTTCGCCAATGAGTCCAATAGGACCAAATGAGTCGAAAAAGACCAATGGGAGGATACAAGATGCGAGACGATGTAGAGGCGCGCGAGGAAGCGCCCATTCATGACGCGACGCCGGACGTCGCGTCGCCCGAACGCCGCCGCCTGCTGGCCGGCGCGGGCATTGCGGCCATGTCGGCCGCTGTCGGCGCGACGATCCCGTTCGCGACCAACTTGCCGGAGGGGTTCGTCCCCGCGGCCTTCGCCGCTGAAGGCGACGTCGAGGGCAAGGACGGCCTGACCGTGCTGAACGACCGCCCGATGAACGCCGAAACCCCGGCGCATTTGCTGGACGACGCGATCACGCCGACCAGCCGGCATTTCATCCGCAACAACGGCCTGCCGCCGGACAGCGTCGACGCCGCCGCCTGGACGGTGGAGATCGGCGGTCATGTCAGCACGCCGGCGACATACACCATCGACGACCTGAAGAAGAACTTCGAGGTCGTCACCATGGCGCTGGTGATCGAATGCGGCGGCAATGGCCGCGCCTTTTTCGATCCGCCCGCCAGCGGCAACCAGTGGACGGTCGGCGCGGTGGCCTGCTCGGAATGGACAGGCGTGCGGCTGAAGGACGTTCTGGAGAAGGCCGGACCCGCCTCTGACGTGGTCTACACGGCCCATTACGGCGCGGACGGGCACCTCTCGGGCGACGCCTCGAAGGTCGTGATCTCGCGCGGCGTGCCCATCGCCAAGGCGTTGACCGACGACGCGCTGATCGCGTTCGAAATGAATGGCGCCCCGCTGCATCCGATGAACGGCGCGCCGCTGCGGCTGGTCATCCCCGGCTATCCCGGCTCCTGCTCGCAGAAATGGCTGACGCGCATCGACCTGCGCGAGGTCGTGCATGACGGGCCGAAGATGACCGGCGACGCCTATCGCGTGCCGAACCGCCCGGTCGCGCCGGGCGAGGAGGTGGCGAAGGAGGATTTCGTCATCATCGAGCGGATGCCGGTGAAATCGCTGGTCACCAACCCGGCCAACGGCGCCGAGCTGGCCGAGCGCACCGTCGAGGCGCGCGGCCACGCCTGGGTCGGCGACCGCACTGTCGCGAAGGTCGAGGTGTCGATCGACTTCGGAGCGACATGGATGGACGCCGCGCTGGACGATCCGGTCAATTCCGGCGCCTGGCAGAACTGGCGCGCCGAGGTCGTGTTCCCGCAGGCCGGATACTACGAGATCTGGGCTCGGGCGACCGACAGCGAAGGGGTGAGCCAGCCGCACGCAATCGCCTGGAACCCGAAGGGCTACGTCAACAACTCGATGCATCGGGTCGGGGTGCGGGTGGCGTGAGGCTCCTCGCAGCGATTGCAACCCTGGGCGTCGCCGCTTCGGCGGCGCCCGGTCAGGCCGAAGAAGGCGAATACGGCGTTCTCTTCGAGGCGCCGGGCGTCGAGGAGACCTTCTACGCCTGCTCCGCCTGCCATTCCGAAAAGCTGGTGGCGCAGCAGGGCCTTCCGCGGGAGCGCTGGGACCACCTGCTCGACTGGATGGTCGCGGAGCAGGGCATGACGGAACTGGAGCCGGAGGAGCGGTCCATCATTCTAGACTATCTCTCCACCCATTACGGGCCGGACCGACCGCATTTCCAGAGGCCCTGAGCAGCCTACGCGCCGCCCCCCTGAACCAGAAGCTCCAGCGCCGCCGTGGCGGCGATGGAGTTGCCATAGCGGTCCAATGGCGGGGACCATGCGACGACTGCGTATTTCCCCGGGTCGACCGCCAGGATGCCGCCGCCGACGCCGGACTTGCCCGGCAACCCAACCTGAAAGGCGAACTCGCCCGACTGGTCGTAGAGCCCGCAGGTGCGCATCAGCGCGTGCAGCCGTGGCGCGCTTTGTCCATGCGCGGGGGCGGCGTCATTCTCCTGCGGCGCCACCAGGAACATCGCGGCGCGGGCCAGTTGCCGCGCGGACATCGCCATGGAGCAGAACTTGAAATAGGCCCGCGTCACGTCGAGCGGGTCCTCGCGCAGGTTGCCATAGGCCTTCAGCACGAAGGCGATGGCGCGGTTGAGGTCGCCGGTCGCGATCTCGGACCGGTGCACTTCCAGGTCGTAGGTGACGGCCTCGTCCCGCGCCAGCAGCCGCATCTGGTTGCGAAATCCCCACTCGATATTGGGGCGGCGGTGATAAAGCGCGTCGGCCACCACGATGGCGCCGGCGTTGATGAACGGATTGCGGGGTTTCCCGTGCTCCGTCTCCAGCTGAATGAGGCTGTTGAACCGCATGCCCGAGGGCTCTCGGTCGACCCGGTCCCAGAGCTCTTCCTTGACCCATTCCATGGCGAGGGCGAGCGAGAACAGCTTGGAGATCGACTGGATCGAGAACGGCTCGTCCGCGTCGCCAACCGTGAATTCCTCGCCCTCCGCCGTGATCAGCGCCATCCCGAACTTGGTCGGGTCGACGCGGGCCAGCGCCGGGATGTATTGCGCGGGCTTGCCTTCCGCCGCGAGGGGCCGGGCCTTGGCGGCGATCTGATCGAGCAGGGTCTGCATGGGCGCGGTCATGCGCCCAGCATTAGGCGCGAGGCGTCTGGATGAGAAGCAAAAAGGGCCGCCCCGTGCGGAGCGGCCCTTTTGTGCGTCCTCAGACCGGACAGTCGCGCGTCACACGATTCTTTGCCGTGCAATCAGCATGTCACAGGGGGGATTGCGCTTCAGCTCCAGCGTCACGTTGCCGACGATGCCCGGCGCAACCGACGAGCGGCCATGAGCGCCGATGGCGATCAGGTCAGGTTTGAACGTCCCGATC
>QKHF01000210.1 GCA_003250135.1 Paracoccaceae bacterium
GATGAGCAGTCCCCTTCCCTCCAAGCAGCAGATTCTCGACTGGATCCGCGACAACCCGAACGCCGTCGGCAAGCGGGAGATCGCGCGCGCCTTCAACATCAAGGGCGCCGACCGGATCGAGCTGAAGCGCATGCTGCGCGAGTTGCAGGCCGAGGGGCTGATCACCAAGCCCGCGCGCCGCAGCTACGCCGAGGCTGGACAGTTGCCACCCGTTTCCGTGCTGATCGCCGGCGAGCCGGATCATCTGGGCGATCTTCTCGCCCGCCCGCAGGCCTGGGATGGCGAGGACGCGCCGCCAAAAATCCTCTACGTGCCGAAGCGGGGCGATCCGGCGCTTGGGCCGGGCGATCGGTTTCTCGCGCGGCTCAGTCCGGTCGAGGGCGAGTTCGGCGTCAAGTTCGAAGCGCGCCTGATCCGCAAGCTAGGAACCGGCCCGCGCCGTATACTCGGCGTTTTCCGCACGGACGACTTTGGCGGGCGGGTCGTCCCCATCGACAAGAAGGCGGACCGCGAGTGGAAGGTGGAGCCGGGCGACCGCGCCGGCGCGAAGAATGGCGAGCTGGTGGAGGCCGAGCAGGTCGGCCCGGCCCGCCTGGGCCTGCCGCGGGCGCGGGTGGTGGAGCGGCTGGGCGATCCCGGCGCGCCGAAGGCGATTTCCCTGATCGCGATTCACGAGCACGGCATCCCGCACGAGTTCCCCGCCGAAGTCGAGGCGGAGGCTCAGAAAGCGAAACCCGTGAGTTTAGGGGAACGCGAGGACCTGCGCCATCTGCCGCTGCTGACCATCGACCCGGCGGATGCGCGCGACCATGACGACGCGGTCTGCGCCCTTCCCGACGACGACCCGAGCAACCCCGATGGCTGGGTCGTCTGGGTCGCCATCGCCGATGTGGCCTATTACGTTCGCCCCGGATCGGCTCTGGACCGAGAGGCGCGCAAGCGGGGCAACTCCTGCTACTTCCCCGACCGCGTGGTGCCGATGCTGCCCGAGAGCCTGTCGGGCGATCTCTGCTCGCTGCATGAAGGCGTGGATCGTGCGTGTATCGCACTGCGTGTCACCCTTGATGCGCAGGGAGCCAAGAAGTCCCACCGCTTCACCCGCGGCCTGATGCGTTCCCCCGCCAGCTTGACCTACGCCCAGGCGCAGGCGGCGCATGAGGGAGAAACCGATGGGTTCACAGAGCCGCTCTCCGAACCTATCGCGCATCTCTTCGGCGCCTACGCCGCGGCGGCCGTCGCGCGGGACCGCCGGCAGCCCCTTCACCTCGACCTGCCGGAGCGGCGTATCGAGCTGAATGACGCCGGAGAGGTGACCTCCGTGGCCTTCCGAGAGCGCTTCGACGCGCACCGCCTGATCGAGGAGTTCATGATCCTCGCCAATGTCTGCGCCGCAGAGACGCTGGAGGCGGCCAAGAGGCCCCTTCTCTACCGCGTGCATGAGGAACCGAACCCGGAGAAGCTGGAGGCCCTCAGAGAGACCGCTGAGAGCGTCGGCCTGACCCTCGCCAAGGGGCAGGTGCTGAAGACCGCGCACCTGAACCGGTTGCTGGACGGCGCCGCGGGCGGGGAGTTCGCGGAGATGATCAATCTCTCGGTGCTGCGCGCCCAGACCCAAGCCTATTACAACCCGGAGAATTTGGGGCATTTCGGGCTGAACCTGCAACGCTATGCCCATTTCACTTCGCCCATCCGGCGCTACGCCGACCTCGTCGTGC
>QKHF01000282.1 GCA_003250135.1 Paracoccaceae bacterium
GGCAGGGTCGTGCCCACCTGGAACTACGCGGTCGTCCACGCCCACGGGACGTTGCGCTTTCATGCGGATCGCGACTGGCTGCTGGCGCATCTGACCGAACTGACCGCCCGCAACGAGGGCGGACGGCCCCACCCATGGGCGGTTTCGGACGCGCCCGAGGAGTACGTGGACCGGCAGATGAAAGGCGTCGTCGGCGTCGAGATCGCCGTGGAGAGGCTGACCGGCAAATGGAAGGTCAGCCAGAACAGGGAGGCCCGGGACCGCGAGGGGGGGGAGCAGGGCTTGCTGGCCGAGGGCGCGGAGCAGGGCGCCGCCATGGCCGATCTGGTCCGGCGCTACGCGCGATAGCGCGGATCGCCGACTCTGGGTGCGGCTAGCACCTGTGTTCCCTCAGATGAGCGGAAGCCTCAGGCTTTGACTTGTAGGCGAAGCCGCCAAATCTTTGCTTCTCCCGCGAGGTGTGCAGGCTGTTCTTAATTTTCTCGGCGGCGTCGCCCAGGACTTGTTTGCGAATTTGCTGGTCGCCGGCGCAGAACTTATCCAGGTCGCCCGATCTTACTATTTGACCCACGATCAGGGCTGCGTCGTCGCTGAGCGCGCTGACGCCCGACGGGATTGAGAGGCACAGACAGGACGCGGCGATGGCCAGGGCGCATCTCATGCGTGAAACTCCTTGCCTCGGAGCCCGGGTCCTCGCGCGCGCTGTCCCGGGAATGGGCGTTCAAGCCGGGCGGAGACTCATCGGATTGGGACGAAGGATAGCATTTCGTCCGATCATCTCAAAACTATGCGACGGTCTCGGCGTGAAAACCGCCGGCCCCTACGCGGCTACTGTTCGCCGCTACGAAACAGTCAGATCAAGGGATTTCATTGGCGCGATTGGCGCTTTGATCCTACTTAAGCGCTCAGACGCCGCGGCGAAGGCTCGCGGCCGGAGGCCCAGGCATGTCCCGCATCGTCACCCTTGAGGAAGCCAAATCGCTGCCGCGCTGGCGGCGACCCGAGGCGCTGCTGGTGCTGATGGCCGTGGGCATGCCGCTGGCGTTCTCGACCTGGACGGCGCTTCTGAACAACTTCGTCATCGAGGCGGCCGGCTTCGACGGCGCGGATATCGGCTGGCTGCAGACGGTGCGCGAGATCCCGGGCTTCCTGGCGGTTCTGGTGATCTTCCTGCTGCGCCATATCCGCGAGCAGGCGCTGGCGCTGTCGGCGCTGGTCCTGCTTGGGGCTGCGGTCATCGCGACCTCGCAGTTTCCCAGCTTCTGGGGCCTGCTGGCGACCACGCTGCTCAGCTCGATCGGTTTTCACTATTACCAGACGGTCAACCAGTCTCTGCAGCTGCAATGGCTGGACAAGGGCCGCGCCCCCCACGTCCTGGGCTGGCTGGTCTCGGCGGGCTCGGCGGGCTCGCTGTTCGCCTACGGCGCCATCGTGCTGACCTGGCGCGCGTTCGATCTCTCCTACGATGTCGTCTACCTGGCGGGCGGCGGCGCGACGGTGCTGATCGCGCTCATCTGCTGGCTGGCCTTTCCCCGCTTCGAGGCTCCGGTGACGCAGCGCCGCGAGATGATCCTGCGCGCGCGCTACTGGCTCTATTACGCGCTGGTGTTCATGGGCGGCGCCCGGCGGCAGATCTTCGTGGTGTTCGCCGCCTTCATGATGGTCGAGAAATTCGGCTTCCAGGTGCATGAGCTGACCGCGCTGTTCCTGATC
>QKHF01000231.1 GCA_003250135.1 Paracoccaceae bacterium
CCGCCTTGCGCGCCACCTGCGCGTCCAGCGCGGCGGCGCCGACCCGAATGCGGCGCTCGTCGATCGGCGCCATGGCGTTGAAGCCGCGCCCAAGACGGATGGCGACGCCCGGCAGGCCGCCGTCGCGCACAAGCAAGTTCGAGCCCACCCCAAGCGGAGTTACGGGAATATCCAGCGGCGTGGCGGCCAGAAAGGCTGACAAATCACCCTGATCGGCAGGCTGGAACAGCACCTCCGCCGGACCGCCGACGCGGAACCAGGTCAGGTCCGCCAGCGGGCGCATGGGCGTCAGCCGTCCGCGCACCGCGGGCAGGCGCTCCAGAAGGGCTTCTCCATCCAGAATGGGGATTTCCGTCACCCGACTTCCTTTTCAATCTCCAGCCATTCTTCGCGGCAGGTTCCGATCGGATGGTCGACGAACCGCGCGAAAGCCGGGCGTTTGCGCAGCCCTTCCAGCCAGCGAACGACATTCGGCGCCGTTGGCGGGGCGCCGTAGGGCAGCATCAGGGCGCGGCGAGCGAAGATCGCCGGGGCGATGTCGCCGAAAGTGAAGCGGTCTCCCACCAGATAATCCCGGCCCTCCAGCGCCGCATCAAGGATGGCCGTGACGCCAGCGAGCGCCACGGCGGCCCCGCCAAGGCCGGACACGTCCTGTTCCGCCTTGGGCGTGAATATCTGCGCGTAGAACAGCGGAAAAAACTTGGGAAAAAGCGTCGAGGTCGCCCAGGTGGTCCACTGATCCGCCACCGCCGCCTCGGCCGGGTCGTCAGGCCAGAGAGTCCCCTGCCCGTAGGTCCGCGCGAGATAGCGCAGGATCGCATCGGACTCGAACAGCGTCAGGTCGCCGTCCTGCAGGGTTGGCACCAGCCCGTTCGGGTTCATCGCCAGATATTCGGGCGTCCTGGTTCCGCCGAACGAGCCGCCGACGCGGTGGTGTTCGTACGCGAGGCCAAGCTCCTCCAGCGCCCAGAGCGCCTTCTGCACATTGGCGGAATTTCGCCGCCCCCAGAGCGTGATTGTCATAACGTCTCCTAGCCCTTCGCCAGCTCCTCGGGGAGCGCGTTCGCCCACTGAGAGATGGTGCCGGCGCCGAGACAGACCA
Source organism: Paracoccaceae bacterium (assembly GCA_003250135.1). Taxonomy (GTDB): domain Bacteria; phylum Pseudomonadota; class Alphaproteobacteria; order Rhodobacterales; family Rhodobacteraceae; genus SZUA-547. Next base: position 1,103 of record QKHF01000231.1, read on the forward strand.
CAAGATCGCCGGGCTTGGCGTTCGCCCGCACGAACTCGGGCAGCGCGTTCTCGCTTTCCAGCGCCGTCGCGCTGCGGTGGCCATGGGCGCGAAGGCCGCCGACCAGCGCGTCGCGGCTGACCCCGGGGATCGGCTCCTCACCCGCGGCGTAGACATCGGCGATGGCGACCATGTCGGCGTCGTTGAAACAGGCGCAGAAATCCTCGAACAGGTCATGCAGGCGAGAGTAGCGATGCGGCTGGTGCACCGCGATCACCTGGCCTTCGGTGGCGGCGCGGGCGGCCTTCAGCACCGCGGCGATCTCCACCGGGTGGTGGCCGTAATCGTCGATGATGCCGACGCCGTTCCATTCGCCGACGCGGGTGAAGCGGCGCTTCACGCCCTTGAATTCGTTCAGCGCGGTCGTGATGGCTTCATCGCCGATCTTCAGCTCCAGCGCCACGGCGATGGCGGCCAGCGCGTTGGAGACGTTGTGCGCGCCCGGCATGGGCAGGCGCAGCCCGTCGACCCGGCGCTCCTCCTCGCCCTCGTGATAGATCAGGTCGAACACTGCGACGCCCGCGTCGTAGCGCAGGTTCTCGGCGCGCACGTCGGC
>QKHF01000204.1 GCA_003250135.1 Paracoccaceae bacterium
GGCGGCGGAGGGTTTTACAGTGAGCGATGTCGGCGCAACGCCTGAAACCGGGGCGTCATAGCGTTGCACCGGGCTGTAAATGTCAGAAGACAGCGACGCGACGACCGCCGCACGCGGCGCACGCGGCTCCACTCCTGTCAACGGAGCGACGAACCCAGGAATGAGAATATCTGAATCCTGGCGCGTCGCGGACTGTTCCCCGTGCGGCCCGATGGCGCCGGGCGTTTCCGGCGCAGAGGGCGTCGCGGAAGGCGCCAAAGGCGACCAGGCGGGGCTGTCGACGATGCTTGCGCGCGGCGCCTCTCGCGGCGCCTCGCCCAATGAGGCGACCTGCAGCGATTCCTGCGCCTGTGGCGGCCCTGAAAGCTGCTGCGTGGTCCGTCCGATTCTTGGTTCGGCGGTCTGCGCCCCAGCGTTCGAGCGAGGATTGGTCGCGGTCGGCGCCGGCGTTTGAGGCAGGCTGGACACCGCTGGGACGTGCGCAAGCGCAGCGGCATCGCCTGTCCCAAGCCGCGGGGCGCTCATGCCGACAGCGGCCGACGCGCGCGGCGATATCGGCGGCGGCGATGAGCGGAGTTCAGCGACCTCGAAGGACGCGGAAAGGCTGACCACCTCCGCGCCCTTGGGCTCCTCGGCGGTAGTCGGCCCCTCGGCCATGCGCTCAAATTTCGCGATCGCGTCGGCGGACAGGGTTGTGGCGTCAACCGGAGAGGCCGCGCGAGCCCCTGTCGGCTCAAGCGGCGCCGTTGGCGCATCCTGCGATAGCGACGCGACGGCCACCGGCTCGACAGCCGGCCCGGCCCGCTCTTCTCCAAGCCCGGAGGCGACCTCGCCCGGCGCAGGAGACGGCTGCAGTTCAGGCTCATCCATCACCGGCTCGATTGACGCGATGACAGGCGCGCCCTTGGCGATATCTTCTTCTATTTCAATTTCTTGTGACGCAACCTTAATGTCATTTTCAGGTGGTGCGTCGACGTTCTCCGGCGGCGTTTCCGCTTCGGCAAGTCGGTCGGGCGACACCCGCACGGGATGCTGCGTCGGCGATGGAAACAGGATGCTGAGGCCGTAATATCCGCCAGCGCCAACAAGGGCGAGGACGCCAACGGTCCCTCCCATCATCAGGCTCGTGATGCTGGATTTCCGCGATCCTCGCCTGTGCGGAGTCGACAAGACGCCCCGCAATTCGCGCAGGCCGTCCTCCCGTTCCGTCAGTTCAAGTTCGTCGTGGTTCTCCACAGCATCCTCTTGCGCCAAACGCCAAGAAAGGGCGGCGCTTACTTTCCGGCGACAGTCCGATCAGAGTCCGCGTTCAGCACGCTCGCCACATGGGTGATCGGCGCTATCAGTATATCCTTTCCGTCGTGTATCTCCATCCAGCGCGCAACCGCCCGCACCGTCGCCGGATTCGGATTGCCCAGCGCAACCGCGGCGCCATAGCGGCGCGCCATGAGAGCGGCGGCGTTCAGTTCGCGCATGATCGCCTCGACGGAAATCTCGTTGTCGATGAAGCGATGGTTGCGCGTCGCCAGCATACCAGCGTCCCGCGCGACGCTCTCGGCCACGCTCTTGCCCGTCGTGCGGCTGTCCAGGAACATCAGGTCGCGCTGCGACAGCTCCGCCATCAGCGCGCCCATAACACGTTGATCTCGCGTGACTTTCGAGCCCAGATGATTGTTGACGCCGACATATCCGTCAAACTGCGAAAGGTGCCAGCGCGCGGTCTCCCGCACCTCTTGGTCCTCCATCTTGCGGAGAATGGGGCGCGGCCCTTCCTTGAAGTCGGCGTAGGTCTCCATCGGCATGTGGACCAGCACCTCGCGGCCGCTGTTGCGAAGCTGATCGACGATCAGCGCCGAGTCCGGTGTCGACGGAATGACCGAGGTCGAGACCATGGGCGAAAGCGCGACGACATCCTCAACCGGCGCGCCATAGGCGCCGATTTCATCGATCACGATGGCCATCACGGGCAGATTTTGCGGGTTGGCCGGGGGCGTGACGGCGAAACGCCGCCAGCCTTCGCCCCCTTCGACAGCCACGGCGCGGCGCGCCGCCGCGCGGCCCGCGTCATTCTGATAGGCGAGGTCAAGCTCACCAGGCTGGTTGACGTCGTAGAAGCCGGCGGGAGGCTCCGCGCCCAGCACGGCCACGACCGCGGGCGCTTTCAGGTCAGGCGTGCGCGCATGAGGCGCCGACGAAAGCGCGTCCTGCGGCTCGGCGAAGGACGCAGTGGGATCGACGTTGATATCCCGCGTCGCGGGCGCATCGAGCCTGGGCGAAATCAGGGCGGCGTAATCCGCGCCCGTCTCAAGGCTCCGATCGAAAATCCCAGTGGAGGACAGGCTGACTTCGGCCCGGATCAGGGCGCGTTCCCCATCCAGTATCGGCTGGGCGGGCGAATCGAACGCCGAGGGCGACGCGGGGTTCGGCGGCGACTCCAGCATCGCGGCGTCGATCACGCCAATATCGGTTTTCACATCGAGTTGTGACGAAAGGACAGCGGGCCTCGACGGCTCGACGGCGACCAGAGACGCGACCTGCACAGGAGCCGTGAGTCCGGCGCGCGACGCAGCTTTCGGCGCTTGCGGCTCTTCCGCCGCCGCCATCTCGGCCGGCGTCGTCGACACGGAGCGGACGACGTAGAAATCTTCCGCCTCGCCGAATTCGAACCGGGGAGGATCGACGATCTCGTCTTTCGGCATGGCCGCGACGACTGCGCCAGCGTCGTCGGTCGCGGCCTGTTCCGGCTGAGCCGCCGGCGCGACCGGGATTTCGGCAACGGCCGCCATCAGCAGCTTCTCGCCTCCGGCCAGCGCAATCGGATCGGCCTCAGGCTCGACCTGCGCGACGAACGGAAAGGCGTCCGCCGTCTCGACAGGCGCCTCGATCGAAGCTTTGGTTTTTTCGACGGGCGCCGCGGCGTCGGCGTCAGCGCTGGCGATGCGCAGCGGCGCGATGGTCGGCGCCGGACGAGTGAACGTGTCGTAAACGAGCACCGAGCCCATGACCACAAGGCCGCTCAGGCTGCCGCGCAGCACATGAACCCCCAAGGAACGCCGACCGCGGGGCGCGGAAAACACGATCCTGAGACTGCGCTGATCGTCCATCACACTCGACTCCAACCCACGCGGCGCTTTCGCTTTCCCCCTCAACAGAAACGGAGTACGACCTGCGCCAATCTTGACGTCCGGACCCGGAACGCGGCATTCATGCCACAAGCCATCCGGAACGCTGTACGCGAAATACGCCATTATTAGACACGAGGTCCTTAACTGATTCGAGGATTCTCTTCACATCCCGCTGCAAGAGACCGGAAAATCTAGGTAAATTTGCGACGAGTGAGTCACAATCGCAACATAATGACCGCCCCCAAGGAGCCGGATCGGGGCAAATTCAAGGGGAGTCGACGCCGATGGGAGATGGACTGAAGCCGCTGATTGGAAAGGCCGCCACGGGCCCGCTGACCCGTGAAGAGGCCGAGGCGGCGTTCGAGACGATCATGTCCGGCGAGGCCAGCCCGGCGCAGATCGGCGGCTTTCTGATGACGCTCAGAACGCGCGGCGAAAGCGTCGATGAGTACGCCGCGGCGGCCAGCGTGATGCGCGCGAAGGCCGCCACGGTTAACGCGCCCGACAGGGCGATGGACATCGTCGGCACGGGCGGCGACGGCAAGGGTACGCTGAACATCTCCACCGCGACGGCGCTTGTCGTCGCGGGCGCGGGCGTGACGGTGGCCAAGCACGGCAACAGGGCGATCAGCTCTCGCGCGGGCGCGGCCGACATCCTGTCCGCGCTGGGCGTAAATGTGATGGTCGGCCCCGAAGTCGTCGAGAAGGCGATCGAGGAAATCGGGATCGCCTTCATGATGGCGCCGATGCACCATTCGGCGATGCGCCATGTGATGCCGGTGCGGCAAGAGCTTGGCACGCGCACCATCTTCAACATTCTCGGCCCGTTGACCAATCCCGCCGGGGTGAAGCGGCAACTGACGGGCGCGTTCTCCATCTCCATGCTGCGCCCGATGGCCGAAACGCTGCGCGAACTGGGGTCGGAAAAGGCGTGGCTGGTGCATGGGTCGGACGGGACGGACGAGATCTCGATCTCCGGAACCACGGACGTGGTGCAACTGGCCGACGGGGCGATCACCGAGTTCGAGATTTCGCCGAAGGTCGCCGGGCTTCCCTCGCACCCGTTCGAGGACATTCTCGGCGGGACGCCCGAGGAGAACGCCGAGGCGTTTCGCGCCCTTCTGGACGGCGCTGAAGGCGCCTACCGCGACGCGGTGCTGCTGAACGCCGCCGCCGCGCTGCTGGTCGCCGACCGGGTTCACTCGCTGGAGGAAGGCGTGGAGGTCGCGGCGGAGAGCATCGACACCGGCTCGGCGAAGGAGAAACTGGAGAAGCTGGCCGCGCTGACGCAAGCGGCGGGGGCATAGGCGACGTCATTCGCTTCAACCCGCCCGGCCCGCACGATAGAAAGCGCCATGAGCACGATTCTGGACAAGATCAAGGCCTACAAGCTGGAGGAGGTCGCCGCCCGCAAGGCGGCGCGCCCGATCGCCGAGGTGGAGAGCGCGGCCCGCGCGGCCGAGGCGCCGCGGGGCTTCGCGGCGGCGCTTGACCTGGCGGTGGAGACCGGCCATTACGGGCTGATCGCCGAGATCAAGAAGGCGAGCCCCTCCAAAGGGCTGATCCGCGCAGATTTCGACCCGCCGGCGCTGGCGAAGGCCTATCAGGCGGGCGGCGCGGCCTGCCTTTCCGTGCTGACCGACACGCCGTCCTTCCAGGGCGCCGACGCGTTTCTGACTCAGGCGCATAATGCTGTCACCCTGCCCTGCCTGCGCAAGGATTTCCTCTACGATACGTATCAGGTCGCCGAGGCGCGGGCGCTGGGCGCGGACTGCATCCTGATCATCATGGCCAGCGTGTCCGACGCACAGGCGGTCGAATTGGAAGACGCGGCGATGAGCTGGGGCATGGACGTTCTGATCGAGGTTCACGACGAGGCGGAACTGGACCGGGCGCTCCGGCTCAAGTCCACGCTGATCGGCGTCAACAATCGCGACCTCAACACGTTCGAGACCGACCTCGCCACCACCGAGCGGCTTTCAGATCTCGCACCGCCCAACGTGACGCTGGTGGCCGAGTCCGGCCTTTATACGCCGCAGGATCTGGCCCGCATGGCCGCTGTCGGCGCCCGGCGTTTCCTGATCGGCGAAAGCCTGATGCGGGAACCGGACGTGGAAGGCGCGACCCGCGCGCTTCTGGCGGAGCCGCACCCGGTCGACGTTCTGGCGGCGCCAAAGATGAGCGCATTGTGAGCAGCTTCACGCATTTCGACGAGAAAGGCGCGGCCGCCATGGTCGACGTCTCGGACAAGGATGTGACCCATCGCGTGGCGGTGGCCCGCGGCGCGGTCGAAATGGCGCCGGCGACTCTGGCGATGATCATCGAGGGCCGGGCCAAGAAGGGCGACGTTCTGGGCGTCGCGCGGCTCGCCGGGATCATGGCGGCGAAACGGACGTCCGACCTGATCCCGCTCTGCCATCCGCTGCCGATTTCCAAGGTGTCCGTGGAGCTTACGCCCAACGAGGCGGAAAGCCGGGTCGAGATCGAAGCGACGGTGAAGGTGACGGGCAAGACAGGCGTCGAGATGGAGGCGCTGACCGCCGTCTCGGTCGCAGCTCTGACGGTCTATGACATGGCCAAGGCGGTCGATAAGGCGATGCGCATCACCGACATCCGCCTCGCGCTGAAGGACGGCGGCAAATCGGGCCGGTTCGAGGCGGAGGGTGAGTCCCCGCCCGAGGGCCTCTGACGCGCCGCAAGGGGGGCCAGCGCCATGATCTCCGTCGATGAGGCCCGCGCGCGCATTTTGGCGCTCCTGCCATTGATGGAGACGGAGGACGTTCCGCTTCTCGCCGCCGCCGGACGAATTCTGGCCGAACCGGTGGTCGCGACGCGGAACCAGCCGCCCTTCCCGTCCTCGGCCATGGACGGCTACGCGGTTCGAGCGGCGGAGGCCGTTTCCGGCGCGCGGCTGAGGGTGATTGGCGAGTCCGCCGCCGGCAAGCGCTTTCCAGGCGCGCTGGGCGCGGGAGAGGCGGTGCGCATCTTCACCGGCGCGCCGGTTCCCGAGGGCGCCGACGCTGTGCTGATCCAGGAAAACGCGACGCGTAACGGCGACGTTCTGATCCCCACCGAGCCTGTGCGCGCGGGAGAGAACATTCGCCCGAACGGGATCGATTTTGACAAGGATTGCGTTCTACTCTCCGCCCCCCGCCGCCTGACGCCAGAAGACCTTGCGCTGGCCGCCGCTGCGAACTTCGCAACCCTTACCGTACGCCGTCGCCCGATCGTCGCCTTGCTGGCGACGGGGGACGAACTGGTTCCGCCGGGGGAGTCTCCGGGGCCGGGTCAGATCATCGCCTCCAACGCCTACGGCCTCGCGCCGATGTTGGAAGCCGCTGGCGCAGAAGCGCGGCTGCTCCCTATCGCGCGCGACAATCCCGACAGCCTGCGCGACGCCCTCTCCGACGCCAAGGGCGCGGATCTTCTGGTGACGATGGGCGGTGCCTGCTTCGGCGCTGGGCGAGGAAGGATTGACGCTCGATTTTCACAAGGTGGCCATGCGCCCCGGCAAGCCGGTGATGGCGGGAAAAATCGGCGGCATGGCGATGGTGGGCCTGCCGGGCAACCCGGTCTCGGCCATGGTCTGCGGCCGGGTGTTCCTGATCCCCGCCGTCGAGCGCATGCTGGGCCTGCCCGGCGACGGCCCGCGCATGGAACGCACGTCGCTGACCGCCGATCTCGGCCCCAATGGCCCTCGCGAGCACTACATGCGCGCCGTCGTCACGCACACGCCCCAAGGCCTGACCTGCACGCCCTGTGAAAGCCAGGACAGCAGCCGATTGCGCATCCTCGCCACTTCCAACGCGCTGGCGGTCCGCCCGCCAAACGATTCGGCGCGGCGTGCAGGCGAGTCGATCAGCATCTTGCGGTTGCGCAACCCTGATTGACACAAAAAGCGAACTTATGTAGAACAACTCTGCGACCGAT
>QKHF01000273.1 GCA_003250135.1 Paracoccaceae bacterium
CGGCAGCACCACTGCGGCGTCCCGCGCCTTGCGGACGCGCATTTCCTGGTCGTCAGGCGCCTTCACGTCGCGTCCGCTCCGGCTAGGCGCAAAACCGTGTCCACCAGCTCGGCGTTCGAAAACGGTTTGGACATGAACACGTCGGCGCCGGCCTCCTTCGCGGTTTCGCGCGTGGTGCTCTGGCCCTTGGCGCTGAGAACGACGACGGGCAGGTCGCGTCCGCGTTCATCGGCGCGCAGGCGGCGCAGCGCTTCGAACCCGTCCATGCCCGGCATCATCACATCCAGGATCAGAACGTCAGGCGCGTTCTCGAGCGCATGGGCGAGCGCGGCCTTGCCGTCCGTCTCGGTCGCGACGTCGAGACCGGCGCGCTTAAGAAGAAAGCTGACCGATTCAATGATGTTCGGTTCGTCCTCGGCCAAAAGAATGCGTTTGACCATCGGCATTTCCCCTCCCGGCCCGCCTGTTTTTTTATCTTGGCGGCGATCGTTCCCGGCAGCCTAACGTAAGAATGTGTCGCTGGGCCAGCCCTAACCCTGCGGCGCAGCCCGCCTGTTGGAATCAGCCGCCAGTCAAGCGGTCGATCACTCGCTGTTCGCAGGCTTCGCGCGGGCAGATGCGGCAGGCGAAGCCCACGGGCTCGGCCGTCTCGCCGCTCAAGCGGTCGCCATAAACTGTTTTCCTCGCGTCGGCTTCGGTCATCGCCAGCATGTCCGAGACCCAGTTGCGCGGTTGTCCGAAACTCGCGCGCCCCACCTGCCTGTTGCGCGCGACGAAGACGAAGCGCTCTCCGGAGGGGAGTTCGACCAGTTGGCGGGTCGCCTCTTCCGGCCGTCCTGGCGCGCGGAACACGTTCCAGAGCGGACAGGCGCCGCCGGCGCGCGGCATCGACAGCCCCTCGATCTCGCGCCGCACCAGCGGGTGCCCAGCGGCGTTGACGCAGAGATAGCCGAAGCGCGGCGTCTCAGCGTTGCGGGGCAGGGTGGTCAGGCGCCTGAAGGCGGTCTCGATTGGAAGGCGCATGCGGCGGGAGATTTCCTCGACGTCATAGCGCGCCTCGGCGGCGGCGGCGGAGAACGCGGCCTCCGGCGCCAGCGCGGCGTCGACCGCGAAATATTCGAGATCCATGCGGGCGCGGGCGGCGGCGCGCTCGGTCACCACTTCGTCCGAGTCCTCGACGATGCGGCGGATCGTGGCGTTCAGATCCCGGCGCACCAGTTTCTCGGCGGACTCGCGGCGCCCTTCCTCCGTCTCGGCGTCGGTGATCTCGGTCGAGAGCTTGGCGACGGCGGCTTCGATTTCGGGAAACCTGTTGGCCCGCGCCTCGAACAGCGCTTCAACCTCGTCAAACGGCGTCACGGCGCGGGCGGCGGTGTGGGCCTTGTCGAAATAGCTGGCCAGCGCCTCGGCGACGTCAGAGAGGCGCTGGCTCTCATCATAGATCGCCTGCTCAAACCGGGCGCGCCGCTCCGGCTCGATATCGGGAAAGCTGGTCAGGATGTCGGCGGCGGAGCGGATCGCCGCGACATTGGTCAGCATGGCGTGGATCGATTCGCCCAGAAACGGGTCGTGGGTCAGCCGGTCCGAGAGGGCCTGCGCCAACTCGGTGGCCTCACGCTCAGAGCGGCCCAGCGCGGCCAGCGAAGCGGCCCAGCCGGGATAGCGCCCGATCAACTCGGCGATGCCGTCGGC
>QKHF01000200.1 GCA_003250135.1 Paracoccaceae bacterium
CTCGTCGGACTCAAGACCACGGCCGGACTGATCCCGAATGACGGGGTGGTGCCGCTGTCGCCGACGCTGGACACGGTCGGGCCGCTGGCCCGCACGGTGGAGGACGCGGCGCTCATTTACGCGATCCTCGCGGGCCAGCCGACGCCCGATCTTTCCAGCGCCTCGCTCGCGGGGCGGTCCTTCTACGTTTCGGCCGACGCCGCGCTCGACGATCTTGACCCCGCCATCGCGCGCGCCTTCGACGACGCCCTGGCACGGATCGAGGCGGCCGGGGCGCGCATCGTCCGCGGCCCGGCGCCCGAACTGGTCGAGACGCTCGCCCTCGCCGCCGAGGGAGGCGCCATCGTCAACACAGAGGGCTGGGCGATCTGGCGCGAGACCATCGAGGCGAAAGGCGATCTCATGTTCCCGATGATCCGCCGGCGCTTCGCCTCGGGCGGCGAGGTCTGGGCGGAGAAGGACGCCAAAGCTCGCCTCGCCCTGCCCGGATTGACCAAGGCATGGCTGGCGCGCACCGCCGGTTTCGACGCAGCAATTATGCCGACGACACCGAATCAAGCGCCGCTGGTCGCGGCGCTGCTGGCCGATGACGGCGTCTATATCCGCGAAAACCTGCGCGCTTTGCGCAACACACGGCTGGGGAATCTGTTGCGGCTCTCCGCCCTGACCCTGCCTTCGGGCGCCCCCGGATGCGGGGTGATGATCATGGGCGGACCGAAGGAAGAGGCGCGTTTACTGCGGCTTGGCGCGGCCATGGATGCGGCTTTGAGGCGATAGACACGATCTCAACCCCGCCCAACAACCGTCTGTATTTCCAGCTATTCCCGACTCGTCAACGAAGCGCCCGTCTGGACGCTCGCCAATTGTGGCGTTATTCTGGCGGATGAGCAGAGACTCCGTCAGAGGGTCCAAGGACGAGGCAGATGGATTACCCGAGCAGGTTCTCGGCGATGCCGGATTATGCGTTCCCGCGTCTGCGGGCGCTCCTCGACGCCCATGAGCCGGGCGGCGAGCCGATCCTGATGTCGCTGGGCGAGCCGCAGCACGCGCCCCCGTCATTCATCGCCGACATTCTGGCCAAGCACGTCGCGGACTATCGCCGGTATCCGCCGAATGAGGGGACGGAGGGGCTGCGCGCCGCCGCCGCCGCCTGGGCGACCCGCCGCTACGGGTTGCCAGATGGCATGATCGATCCGGAGCGCAACGTGATGTCGCTCAATGGCTCGCGCGAAGGACTGTTCTATTCCTGCGTGGCGCTCTGCCCCGAACGGAAGAACGGCCAGACGCCCGCTGTGCTGACGCCGAACCCGTTCTATCCCTGTTACTCGGCGGCGGCGCTCGCCTCGCAGGCCGAGCCCGTTTACGTGCCCGCGACCGCAGAGAACGGCTTCCTGCCGGATTTCGCCGCGCTGCCCGAAGCGATCCTCGACCGGACGACCATCGCCTATATGTGCTCGCCCTCGAACCCGCAGGGCGCGGTGGCGAGCCTCGAGTACTGGAAGACCCTGCTGGAACTGGCCGAGCGCCACGATTTCCGCATCTTCGCCGATGAATGCTATGCGGAGCTTTATCGCGATGCTCCGCCCCCCGGCGTGTTGCAGGCCGCAGCGGAGATCGGCGCCGACCCGGAGCGCGTGGTCGCGTTCCATTCTCTGTCGAAACGGTCGAACCTCGCCGGGCTGCGCTC
>QKHF01000296.1 GCA_003250135.1 Paracoccaceae bacterium
CATGCGGGGCGCCGTCGGCGTGGTGGTCGTCATGATGCTCGTCGTGATCTGTCCAGTACGCTTCCTCCCGGATCGGCAGCAGTTCGACGCCGGCTGCCGCGCTCAGGACCAGAATGCGCGCGTTCTCGCCCAGCGACCGGACCGGCGCGTCCAGAAACCCGTCCAGACCGGCGCCGACCCCGATCACCAGATCCGCGGTCGAGAGCGCCCGGGCGTCGGACGGGCGAAGCGCGAAGTCGTGCGGCGAGGCGCCGGCCGGAACCAGCAAGGTCACTTCGGCCCGGTCTCCGGCGACCATCGCCGCCAGTGAATGGGCCGGCGCGATCGAGACGGCGACCGCGACCTCCGCCGCCTGTGCGTTCGCGGCGGGCGCCATCGCCAGCCCGAGGAGCAAGGCCGCGGCGCGCAGAGGCTTGTGGGGGCGGGTCGGCATCGACGTCTCCTCGGTTGGGGAGGGTCCGATATATTGGTTACAATGTAACAGTCAAGCCGCGCCGGTCAGCCCTTCAGAGGAAACCGCCGAAGCAGGTGAAATGGCTGGCCGGCGCCAGGATCACCGAAGAGGCAGATCTCGCGCAGGGTCCACGGCGCGCCGATGGCGGCCGCGAGATGCGGCGCAAGCGCCCCGGCCAGCGCCGCGAAATCCTCGGGCGGCAGGGGGCCGGCGAGCGTGACGTGGAACTGGAACTGGTCGAGCACGTAGGGATAGCCCCAGCGGAGGAGATGCGCCTCCTGCGCGTCGGTCAGTCCGGCCTTTCGGCGGTGTCTAAGTTCGGCCTCTGTGGGCGGCGCGCGGAATTCGTCAAGTTCCGTCACGCAGCGCGCCGCCAGCGCGTCCAGCGCCGGGCAGGGGGCGCAGGGCCGAAGCGCGGCGAAGCCGAGATCGGTGCGCAATTCCAGCGCCGGCGCCTCGAAAACGGGTGCTGCGGCCAGCGTCTCCAGGGTGCTTTCAAGTCCGGCGCGGGACATGCCTTCAGCCAGCCGGAACGGCGGCTTCAGAGTGGCGTGGAACCCGTAGCGGCGCGCGGAGGCGGTCAAATCCTCGATCGGCGCGGGGAGCCCGGCGATGTTCAGGCGCGGCGCGTCCGTCGACGTATCTGCGTCCCAGCCCAGCCATGCTGCGCCGAATTCAGCGAGGGGCGAGCCCGCCTCAGGCGCCCAGTAAACGGCGTAGCGTTCGAACTTGGTCATGCCGGAAAAAGTCCTGATTCTGGGCGGCGGTCTCGTCGATAACCAATGGGCCGGCTTCTCGCGACATAATTGTGCAAGGCGGTGTGGCGGGCCCGCCTCGTGAGAAAGGTTTCTCAATTGTCATAAGAGCTTTGCTTGCATTTTGAGGTTGAACGGGTCATCTGTCAGGACGCGCGTTACTGCTACCGAGACTCACTGCCCGTTTGCTACGACGCAGTCTTTCGATGCCTACTGCGCCGAGGCCGCCGCATGCCGCGGGCGGCGACAAACGAGGAGAGACAGATGCCGACTGGCACTGTGAAATGGTTCAACGCCACCAAGGGTTACGGGTTCATTCAGCCGGATGACGGCGGCAAGGACGTGTTCGTGCACATCTCGGCCGTCGAGCGCGCCGGCCTGACTGGCCTGAACGACGGTCAGAAGGTCTCTTACGAGGTCGAGGCGGATCGCCAGGGCCGCAGCTCGGCGGGTTCGCTGAGCGCGCTCTGACGCCAGCCGACCGACCCATGCAAGCGCCGGCGAGGGAGGGCCCCGCCGGCGTTTTTGCGTTTAAAGGGTCAGGAAAACACGATGTCCACGGCCGCGCCGACATCATCGGCGACCGCAGTCGGCGGCGGGGTCAATCCGCTTGGGGCGTCCCGTAACTGGTTGGCCAACGCCTGCAACGCAGATAGCCTGTCTGGATAAGGAAAAGGGGGGAATTCCGATGCAGCGACATTTCTCATTCATTCTCGCCGCCGGCGCCGCGATGTCAGCCGCCGCCGCCCAGGCCGAGCCGGTGTCGGTCGATGTGGTTCTGGAGACCCAGGAATCCATCAAGTTCGACTTCGCAGACGGGTCCAAGCATTTCGTGATGGCGGTGAAGCGCGAGGGCGTCGCCGAGGGGACGGGCGTCTTCGCGGGCGCGACCATGACCGAGATCGGCTGGCATGACGTCGACCCGCCGGAAGGCGGCGCGCCAGAGGGGTATTTGCAAGTCGCCGCGCCGAATGGCGACGTGGCCGTGCTGACCTGGGAGGCGACCGCGATCTTCACCAAGGTCGACGACAAGCTCTCGCTGCACAATCACGGCGTCTGGGAGCTTGTCAGCGGCACCGGCCAGTTCGAGAACATGCGCGGCGTCGGCGCGCTGACCATCCTGCCCATGGGCGGGCCGAACAAGTTCACGCTGACGGGCGAGGTCGGCGCCGCGCCCTGAGGCGCGTCCGGACCGTCAACGCGAGAAGAACCGGATCAGTTCTGAGGCGGTCTCTTCCGGCGCCTCCTCTGGCAGGAAGTGACCGGTGTCGAGCGCGCGTCCTTCGGCATGGACCGCCTTCTCCCGCCACGTCGCCAGAACGTCGTAGAGCTTTCCGACGAGCCCTTTCGCGCCCCAGAGCGCCAGAAGCGGCGCCTGAATGCGCTTGTCGCTGTCCACCGTATCGTGCTCCAGATCGATGGTCGCGGCGGCGCGGTAGTCCTCGCAGGTGGCCGAAATGCAGGCGGGGTCACTGAAGCAGCGCGCATACTCGGCGAAGGCGTCGTCGTCGAACGCGCCCGCGTTCCCCTTGCTCCACGCCAGCAATTTGGACCGGAGATAGAACGCGGGATCAGCGCCGATCATCTTCTCGGGCAGGGGCGCTGGCTGGATCAGGAAGAACCAGTGATAATAGCCAGTGGCGAACTCGCGGTTGGTGGTCGCGTACATGGTGGCCGTTGGCGCGATGTCGAGC
>QKHF01000203.1 GCA_003250135.1 Paracoccaceae bacterium
ACCAGGCGATGGTGGCGACGATCAACAGGTAATGGCTAAGGCGCATAGGGGCGTTTCTCACTCATACTCTACTCAACGCGGACGCATTGAGACTCAATTCATCGGATGGCCGAAGCTTGACGGATTCTTGATGAATTTCAGCTGAATGGAATGTGGCGCTCACCCATAAACTCAGCGCCATGATCGCGGCGGCGTCAGTCTGCGGGCGGCTCCGCGTCCGGATCGGTCGCCGTTTTCAGGAAGGCGATCAGATCCGCCCGGTCCGCTGGCGTGGCGATCCTCTGCATCGGCATCTTGGAGCCGGGAGTATAGTGCTCAGGCCCGAGATCGAACAGCTTGTCCACCGTCTCATCCGTCCAGACGATCGCTGCGCGCGCAAGCGCGTCCGAATAGGCGTAGCCCTCGACCGAGCCTGCGCGCCGCCCGAACAGCCGGTAAAGCGTGGGGCCCGCCCGCCGGCGCCCATCCGGCTCCAGCGTATGGCAGACCGAGCATTTGCGCGCGAACTGGCGCGCGCCGTTGGTCAGTCCCTCATCGGCGTGAAAGCGCTGGCCGGTTTCGCTCGCCTCTGCGACCGAGGCTGCTTCCTCCACCGGCCAGATGTTGACGAAATCGTCCAGCCCACCCGCCAGCACGCGTGTCCCGTCCGAGGTGAAGGCCAGCGCCCAGACCGGCCCCTTGGGAACGGCGCGGAAATCCTTGATCGTCGTCCAGGTGTCGGTGGCGACGACATGGATGTATCCCTCGCCGTCGCTGATGGCGAGGCGCGACCCGTCTCGGCTGAGCGCGAGGCCCAGCACCGGCTGCCGCCCCGAGGTCACGTCGGCGATCTCCGCTCGGGTCTCGAAGTCCATCACGCGCACCGCCCCGTCCAGCGCGCCATATGCGATCCAGCCGGCGGCCTCGTTCAACGCGATCAGGTTCACCCCGAAGCCATGGCTGACCACGATCCGGTCGAAGGCGAATCCGTCGCCCTCGCGGCGCCAGCGCCGGATCGTGCCGTCATAGCTCGCCGACCACAGCGTTTGGCCGTCGCCCGAGAAGGCGACCGCGTTGACCATGCCGTCATGGTCGGTCAGGAAGCCGAGCGGCTCGCGCGCCTCAAGGTCCCACAGCCCGATCCAGCCGTCCCATCCGGCCGAGGCCGCCATCCGTCCGTCCGGCGAGACCGCGACCGTCAGCACCTTGCCCTTGTGGCCTTCGAAGCGGTGCAGGGCTTCTCCCGTCGAAAGGTCCCAGAGGATCAGGTCGAAATCGTCGCCTGCGGTCAGCGCGTGGGCGCCGTCGGGCGTGAACACGGCCGTGTTCACCGCGGCCTCATGCCCGTCCAGCCAGCGGATCAGCGTTTCGGAGTTCAGGTCCCAGAGACCGACGGCGTAATCGAAACTGGCGGTCAACGCCTGCGTTCCGTCGGTCGAGACGGCCACGTTCTGGATCGGGCCGCCATGCCCTTCCAGCCGACCGAACCCGCCCTCAGCGGCGGCTTCCGGCGCGCTGAACGCGAGCAGCAGCCCTGCGGCGAGGGGGAGGGCGGCGCGCATGGCGCAACAGTGGCTATTCGGCGGGCGTGGCGTCAGGCGGCGGAGCGGCGCTTCGGCGGGCTTTCGCCGCCTTTTCCTCCATCTCCTCGACCCAAAGGTCATGATGTTCGATGGCCCAGTTCCGGTCCAC
>QKHF01000280.1 GCA_003250135.1 Paracoccaceae bacterium
CGCGGGCGCCGTGCCGGGCCGAATGCCCGCCGACAAAGCCCAGCGTCGTGCGCAGGCTGGCCGCCATCCAATGCAGGACGCCGAACACCTCGGCGCGCGAAACGCCCAGCGCATAGCACCAGGCGATGAAGGCGGCGGATGCGAAGACGGTCGCCATCACGACCAGCTTCAATGCGGGCGTCAGCGGCAGAAGCCCGACGATCTGCAACAAAAGCACGTCGCCGATGATCCCGCCGAGCCCGCTTTCGAAACTCCAGTCGGGGAAGGGCGCATGCGCCGAGGCCGCCATGGCGGTCAGCAGGATGGCGAGCGGCGCCAGGGCGATGCGGGTCAGCGCGCGCCCGCCGCCCTTGCGATGCGCGATCAGGCGCCAGCTCCAGACGCCCAGACTGGCGGGCAGGCCCCAGGCGGCCAGGCCGAGCGTGCGGATCAGCGCATCCGAGAACCACGACCCCGCCACGCCCAGCGCGTTGGTGGGCGCGTCCGGCGTCGCGTTGAAAAAGCTGGGATCGCCGGGGTTATAGGAGCCAAGCGCAAGCCCCATGATCAGCGCGACGAAGGCCAGTGCGATGCCGGCCATCTCCTCTCCGCGTCGCCGCAGGAAATCCCGCGCTTCTTCGGACAGGAACGGCGTCTTTCCACCCTGATCGGCGATAATCGTCATACTCTAAACACTCCTGAGCCCGCCCGTCCGCGATCCGTCAACCGGAGGCGTCCGAACGGTTCCATCCTTCCCCTAATGCGTCTCTTACGATGTGAAGGCCGCGCGCGACCTCCGCCTTCGGCGCGACCAGCGCGATGCGCAGAAACGCCTTTCCGGGGTCGCCCCCGCCCAGCTCCATCCGCGTTTCGCGCGAGAAATATCCGCCCGGCAGCACCCGGACGCCGCCTTCGCGCCAGAGCTTCAGCGCCGCGGCCTCTCCATCGCCCACCTCCAGCCAGACGAAAAACCCGGCCTCCGTGGATCGATAGCCCGGCATGTCGCCCAGGATCTCGTCGGCGAGCGCGTATTTCTCCGCATAGAGCGCGCGGTTCGCCATCACATGCGCCTCGTCGCGCCAGCAGGCCTCGGCCGCCATCTGCGCCGGGATCGGCGAGGGCGCGCCTGCGTAGGAGCGCAGGCGTTTCAGGCGCACCATCGTCTCGGCGCCCGCGATCAGGAAGCCGGAGCGCAGCCCGGCGAGGTTCGACCGTTTCGACAGAGAATGGAACGCGACCACGCGCTCCGGGTCGGCGCCGATCTCCGCTGCGGCCTGCAACACGCCGGGGGGCGGAGCATCGCGATAAAGCTCCGCATAGCATTCATCCGCAAAGATGCGGAAATCGTGACGCTCGGCCAGCTCCAGCAGCGTCTTCCAGTACTCGAGGCTCGCCACGGCGCCCTGCGGGTTCGAGGGCGAGCACATATAGGCGATGGCGGTGCGGTCGAGGATAGCTTCGGGAAGCGCGGCGAAATCCGGCAGGAAGCCGTTCTCTGAGGTCGCGGGCACGTAAACGGGCTCGGCCTGCGAGGCGAGCGCGGCCGCCGAATAGCAGGGATAGAACGGGTTCGGCGTCAGCACAGCGGGCGTCTGGCCGTTCTTTCGTTCGGGGCAGAGCGCGACGCAGGAATAGAACAGCCCCTCGCGCGAGCCATTGAGCGACATCACGTTGCGCTCCGGAT
>QKHF01000250.1 GCA_003250135.1 Paracoccaceae bacterium
GACGGGCATGAAGTCCTCGGCGGGCAAGAAAACGGCGCGCCGAACATGGCGCGCCGCCGCAGGAAAGAAAAGCGCGGAAGCCTGGGATCAGGCCACCAGACGATAGCCGCCCGATTCCGTGACCAGCAGACGCGCGTTCGACGGGTCCGGCTCGATCTTCTGGCGCAGGCGGTAGATATGGGTCTCCAACGTGTGGGTGGTGACGCCCGCGTTGTAGCCCCAGACCTCATGCAGCAGCACCTCGCGCCCGACCACCCCGTCGGTGGCGCGGTAGAGGAATTTCAGGATGTTGGTCTCTTTCTCGGTCAGGCGAACCTTCTTGCCGTCCTCGTCGACCAGCATCTTCATCGCCGGGCGGAAGCTGTAAGGACCGATGGTGAAGACCGCGTCCTCGGATTGCTCGTGCTGGCGCAGCTGCGCGCGGATGCGGGCCAGAAGCACGGCGAACTTGAAGGGTTTGGCGACGTAATCGTTGGCGCCCGCGTCGAGACCAAGGATCGTGTCGGCGTCGGTCGTATGGCCGGTCAGCATCAGGATGGGGCATTTCACGCCCGACTTGCGCATCAGGCGGCAGACTTCGCGCCCGTCCATGTCAGGCAGACCGACATCCAGAATGATGAGGTCGTGCATCTCGGCCTTGGCCTTCTCGATGCCAATGGCCCCGCTCTCCGCCTCGAACACGTCGAATTCCTCGGTCAGGATCAACTGGTCGGCCAGCGCCTCTCGCAGGTCGGCGTCGTCATCGACGAGCAGGATTTTCTTCAGAGCGGTCATGTGGTCCTCCGAGGTGCGATCGCGCGCGCTGCGCTACATGGTGACCGCAGAATTGGCGGCGGCGACGCAAGGATCAAGATTCCGGGGGTCGCGCGTTTCAAACTCTCACGCAGCTGTTAGCGGGCGGAGGGATATGTTTCACATCGCGCACGGCGCGGCGTGCCTATATGGTGCGCTGCGAACGTGGAATGGAACGACATGAGCGACTGGCTGACGGCGGAGGAGCGCACGGCGCGCGCAAGGGCGGATCTTCGGATCGGCGCCCCCGTCGCGCTGTGGGACGACGCGCGCGATCTCGGCGCTCTGGTTCTGTCCGCCGAACTGGCGACCGACGCCAAACTGGCGCGGATGCGCGCGCTTGGCTCTGTCGACCTCGCCATATCCGCCCGCCGGGCGGAGACGCTGCGCGCCACCGCCTATGACGGCGACATCGCCCGGATCGCGCTGAAGCCCTCGGCGACCGCCGAGTGGGCGCGGGACGTCGCCGATCCGGCGCGCGATCTCGCCTCTCCCATGAAAGGCCCGTTCGAGACAAGGCGCGGAGGCGACGCCGCCCTGCACCGCATGGCCATCACGCTGACCAAGGGCGCGCGGCTGTTGCCCGCGGCGCTGGTGGTCCCCCTGTCCTCAGCAGCGGCCGCGCGAGAGCTGGCGCAGGTCGAGCGCCTGACCGGGCTGTCGGCCCGGGACGAGATGGAGGCCGATGCGGCGGCTATCAAGCTGGTCCCAGTCGCCGCCGCGCGAGTGCCGCTTTCGATCTCGGAGGCGGGACGCGTGCACGTGTTCCGCCCCTCGGATGGCGGTGAGGAGCACTACGCGGTCGAGATCGGCGCGCCCAGCCGATCCGAGCCGGTGCTGACGCGGCTGCATTCGGCCTGCTTCACCGGC
>QKHF01000272.1 GCA_003250135.1 Paracoccaceae bacterium
CGATTTCAGGTCCGCGCGTGGTCGCGATCCCCAAGCCAGCCGAGCATGAGCCCGCCCCTGCGACTGCGCCGGGCGGCGGACTGGTCAAGGCGGTCGGGCAGGGCGGCGTGCGCGGCCTCAAGGCTCTGCTGGCCGAAGACAACGCCACCAATCAGCTTGTCGCGACGCAGATGCTGGACAAGCTCGGTTGCGAGGTCGAGGTCGCTTCGGATGGGGTCGAGGCGGTCGAGATGCTGCGCAAGGGCAGCTATGATCTTCTTCTGGTCGATATCGAGATGCCGAAAATGTCCGGCATTGACGTGTTGCGCCGCCTGAGGGGCGGCGAGGCCGGTCCTTCGCATCTTCCCGCGATCGCGCTGACCGCCTATGCGATGGCGGAACACCGCAGAAAGGTCGCCGACGCCGGCGCCGACGGCATGATCGCCAAGCCGATCCTGGGCGTGAAATCCTTCGAGACGGACCTCGTTGAAATTTTGGGCCGGGTCATCAAGTCCCGAGGCGTCGGTCAGTCCGCAAGCCCGGCCGGACGGCGCACCGGCGATGCGCCGGCCAGTCTTCCCGACCCGGACATCGACACAGGCGTGTTCGACGGGCTTATCGCCGTGATCGGGGCGGACTCGAGCGATGAGTTCCTGGAGCGCGTCGAAGCAGATCTCGCCGATGTCCGCTTGCGCATCCGCAACGGCGCCAAAGCGGGCGATCTGTCCGAGATTCGGGCCGGCGCGCATATCCTGATCAGCGTCGCGGGCGCGATCGGCGCGCGCACCCTGCAAACCATAGCCGAGGGCCTGCACGCCCGTGCGGCCGCGGGCGATATTGAAGGCGCCCGCGTAATGGTTAAAGAAGGGGATCCCGAGTTTATGGCCGTTGCGGCCTTCATTTACCGGCGCCGCGCTGGCGTGCCGCGAAAGGATTCATGACGAACATCGCCCGAGACATGTCTGCGCCAAGCGGTTTGGCGGAGGCGCGCGGACATTCGGATCGCGGCGCAGAGCCTCGCTATGACAATCCGGTCCTTCTGATTGAGGACACCGCGTCCCTGGCGATGGCCTATCGCAAGCTGCTGGAAAACGCCGGCTACGCCGTCGAGTGGCGCGGCGATCTGGCCGGCGGCCGCGATGCGGCGCGGCGGCTTTCGCCTGCGGTCATTCTACTAGACCTGATGCTGCCGGATGGCGACGGGCTGGATTTGATGCGGGAGCTGTCGCAGGCCGGGTCCAGCACGCGGGTGATCGCGATCACCGCGAACGGCTCGGTCAACCGCGC
This sequence comes from Paracoccaceae bacterium, assembly GCA_003250135.1. Taxonomy (GTDB): domain Bacteria; phylum Pseudomonadota; class Alphaproteobacteria; order Rhodobacterales; family Rhodobacteraceae; genus SZUA-547. The sequence continues at coordinate 1,267 of QKHF01000272.1, forward strand.
GGTCGAGGCGATGCGCGAGGGCGCGTTCGACTTTCTGGTCAAGCCGTTTGACGAACGTCGCCTGATCTCGGCGGTGGAGCATGCGTCGAGCGCGGCGGGCGATGCGTCAGGTTTCGCCGAGGCCGACGCCGCTTCGGCCGAGGCGCGCATCGCCGACGGCGCCGCTTTCGGTTTCGTCGGCACGTCCGAGAAAATGCGGGCGGTCACCCGCATGGTTCGCGATGTCGGGCGATCCACCGCCACCGTCTTCATCACCGGCGAAAGCGGCACCGGCAAGGAGCTGTGCGCCCAGGCGATTCACTCCGTCAGCCGCCGAAGCGATGGACCTTTCGTGCCGCTCAATTGCGGCGCCATTCCTCGCGATCTGCTGGAGTCGGAAGTCTTCGGCCACCTCAAGGGCTCGTTCACCGGGGCCATTTCGGACAAGAAAGGCGCCGCCGCCACCGCCGATGGCGGCACGCTGTTTCTGGATGAAATCTGCGAGATGGACCTGTCGCTGCAGACCAAGCTGCTGCGGTTCCTTCAGACATCGATGATCCAGCCGGTGGGCGCGACGCGGCCGCAGCGGGTGGACGTGCGCATTCTGTGCGCGACCAACCGCGATCCGGCGGCGGAGGTGCAGGCGGGCCGGTTCCGGCAGGATCTGTTCTATCGCCTGCATGTCGTGCCGATCCACCTGCCGCCGCTGCGCGAGCGCGGGGCCGACGTGATCGAGATCGCGCGGCGGTTCCTGGTTGAATACGCCCGTTCCGAAGGCAAGCGCTTCACGCAGTTCGATGCTTTCGCGAAGCAGGCGCTGTTGGCGCACGCATGGCCCGGCAACGTGCGCGAGTTGCAGAACGTCGTTCGCAATATCGTGGTGCTGAACGATGGCGACGTCGTCACCGCTGAAATGCTGCCGCCGGGTATCGGCAGGGCGGCGGCGGACATCACCAGTGGCGCGGCCTCGGCCATCCGCCGCGAAGCGCCGTCGGCGCGGAGCTGGTCGCCCGTGCAATCCGATCATCTCACGGACGCGGTGCGCCCGCTGGTTGGATCGCGGTTGGCCGATGTCGAGCGCGAGTTCATCGAAGAGACGATCCGCAGCTGCGGCGGCTCGATTCCCAAAGCGGCGCGCATCTTGGATGTCAGTCCGTCCACGCTGTACCGCAAGCGCCAGGCGTGGAGCGGGAAGGAAGACTGAGCCGCCCCTTTTGCCAGCGATCAATGCTTGTCCTGACGGCGGAGGCGCGCTCAAATGCGCCGGTCGCGCCGATCCGGCGCGCAGCCGGGAGGGGAACCATGGCGGAGGATTTGCGCCGCGCCGCATTGGCCGCGCGAGAGGCGGCCTACGCTCCGTACTCGAACTTTGCCGTCGGCGCCGCAATCCGGGCCGCATCCGGCGCGATCTATTCCGGCTGCAATGTAGAGAACGCCAGCTATCCCGAGGGCTGGTGCGCCGAAACCTCGGCGATCGCCGCCATGGTCGCGGCGGGAGAGCGGGAAATCGTAGAGGTCTGCGTGGTCAGCGGCGGCGCGACTCCGATCACGCCCTGCGGCGGCTGCCGCCAGCGGCTCGCGGAGTTCGGCGGGCCCGATACGCGCGTTCACTCGGGCGACGCCGATGGCCTGCGCGGAAGCTGGACGCTGGCCGAGCTGTTGCCCGCCGCCTTCGGGTTGGACAGGCGATGAGCGCCGCCGCCGAGGTTGTGCGAAGCCACGCAGGCGCAGCGCCGGTGCGGCTGGGCCTTGTGCTCGGATCCGGCCTTGGAGGACTGGCCGAGTCCGTGCAGGAGGCCGTGCGCATCCCCTACGCCGACTTGCCAGGATTTCCCGTCTCAGGCGTCTCTGGGCACGCGGGGGAGATGCTGGTCGGGCGATTGGGCGGCGCGCGGGTCGCGCTGCTGGCGGGCCGGGCGCATTACTATGAGCAGGGAGACGCCCGGGCGATGGACGCGCCCATCGCTGCGCTCAAGGCGCTGGGGGCGGAGGCGATTGCTCTCTCCAACGCAGCCGGATCGACGCGAGAGGAGACGGGGCCGGGCGCACTGATGGCGATCTCGGACCATATCAACCTGTCCGGCGCCAATCCGCTGATCGGGGCGGAGGGCGACGCCCGTTTCGTCAGCATGGTGGACGCCTATGACCCGGAGCTGCGCGCCCGCCTCAGGGACATCGCCGAAGGGCAGGGCGCGCCGATCGCCGAGGGCGTCTATGCGTGGTTCTCCGGTCCCAGCTTCGAGACGCCCGCCGAAATCAACATGGCGCGGGTTTTGGGCGCAGACGCGGTGGGCATGTCGACGGCGCCAGAGACGATCCTCGCGCGCTATCATGGCCTGAAGGTCGCGGCTGTTTCGGTCATCACCAACTACGCCGCCGGGATGACCGGGCGTCCGCTGAGCCATGTCGAGACAAAGGAAGAAGGCGCCAGGGCCGCAACGCGGCTTCAGGCGCTGCTCACGGAATTCGCAGGGAGTTTCGCATGACCGAGTGGAGCCGGCGCGAGGTCGCAATGCGCGCGCTGAAGTCGCTGGACCTGACCAATCTGGATGACGATTGCACGGCGGAGGATGTGGAGGACTTGGCCAAGCGCGGCTTTACGCCCTACGGCCCGGTCGCGGCGATCTGCGTCTGGCCGCGTTACGTGAAGACCGCCAAGGCGGCGCTGAGAGATCGCCACATGCCGATCTGCACCGTCGTGAACTTCCCCAAGGGCGGCACGGATTGCGGTCCTGTGGTGGAGGAAACCAAGCAGGCGCTTCTGGACGGGGCCGAGGAGATCGATCTGGTCGCGCCCTATCGGCGTCTTTTGACCGGCCACCCTGAGGTGATGCGCTCGATGGTCGAGCGGGTGCGGGCGGCCTGCGGCCGGGCGAAGCTGAAGGTGATCCTGGAGACCGGCGTTCTGGCGGATCGCGAGGTCATCCAGCAGGCCACGGCGATCGCGATCGCGGGCGGCGCCGATTTCATCAAGACCTGCACGGGCAAGACGCCGGGAAAGGCCACCGTCTCCGCCTCGCGTGCGATCCTGCGCGCGATAGAGGTGGCCGAACGACCGGTTGGTTTCAAGGTCTCCGGCGGGATACGGACGGTCGAGGATATCGGACGCCACCTGTCGGCGGTTCGCGACATCATGGGCGATGACTGGATCACGCCGCAGAACTTCCGGGTCGGCGCGAGCAGCCTGCTGGACGACCTTCTGCTGGCGATGAGGGGGTGAGCGGCGACCGGATGCTGACGCAGGAGATCATCCGCAAGAAGCGCGACGGACGGGCGCTGGCGCCCGAGGAGATCGCGCAACTGATCGCCGGACTGACCGACGGCTCCGTTTCGGAAGGGCAGGCTGCGGCTTTCGCCATGGCCGTGCTGCTGAAGGGCATGAACGTGGATGAGCGGGTCGCGCTGACTCTGGCGATGCGGGATTCAGGCAGCGTTCTGAACTGGTCGCATCTGGACGGACCCGCGGTGGACAAGCACTCGACGGGCGGGATCGGCGACAATGTCTCCTTGATCCTCGCGCCCGCGCTGGCGGCCTGCGGCGCCTATGTGCCGATGATCTCCGGCCGGGGGCTGGGGCATACCGGCGGCACGCTGGACAAGCTGGACGCCATTCCCGGCTACGCCAGCCAGCCGGACCTGGAGGCGTTCCGGCGGACGGTGGCCGAGGCGGGCTGCGCCATCATCGGGCAGACGGCGGACCTCGCCCCCGCCGACAAGCGGCTCTACGCCATTCGCGACGTCACCGCGACGGTCGAGAGCGTCGACCTGATCACCGCCTCGATCCTGTCGAAGAAGCTCGCCGCGGGGCTGGAGGCGCTGGTGCTGGACGTCAAATGCGGTTCCGGCGCCTTCATGGCGACGCCGGAGCACGCGCGGGAGCTTGCGACCAGCCTGGTGAACGTGGCCAACGGCGCGGGCTGCCGCACGGCCGCGCTGATGACCGACATGAACGAACCTCTGGCGAGCGCAGCCGGGAACGCGCTGGAGGTCTGGAACGCCTGCGCCTGCCTGACCGGCGACGAGGTGGACCCTCGGCTCTGGGACGTCGCGGTCGCGCTTGGCGGAGAGGCGCTGGCGCTGTCGGGATTGGCGAAGAGCGCGGAGCGGGGCGCGGCGATGGTTGGCGACGCGCTGCAAAGCGGACTCGCGGCGGAGCGGTTCGGACGCATGGTTGCAGCGCTCGGCGGGCCCTCCGATTTCATGGAGCGGTTTGGCGAGCATCTTACCCGCGCGTCGGTGGTGCGCGACGTCCCGCCTCCCAAAGCTGGAATCGTGCAGCGGATAGACGCCCGCTCCATTGGTTTGGCGGTGATCGAGCTTGGCGGCGGACGGCGGCTGGCCAGTGACAGCATCGATCATTCGGTGGGGTTCGACCGGCTGGCGGGCATCGGGGCCTTTGTCGACGGCGAGTTCCCGCTCGCCCGCGTGCATGCGGCCAGTTCGGAGGCGGCGGACCGGGCGGCCGCGATGCTGTCAGCCGCCTATGTCATCGGAGAGGACGCGCCGGAAGAACCGGAGCTGATTCTTGGCCGGATTGGCGAGGGCTAGGGCGTGGCGCGGGCGTTCCTGTTCGTGATGGACTCGGTCGGGATTGGCGGCGCGCCTGATGCGGATGCGTTCGGCGATGAGGGCGCGGACACCGTCGGCCATATCGCCGAAGCCTGCGCGACGGGACGGGGCGACCGCGCGGGGCTGCGAGAAGGGCCCTTGCGCTTGCCCAACCTGACCGCGCTGGGGCTGGGGCAGGCGGCGGCGCTGGCGACGGGACGGGTTCCGCCGGGGCTGGAGGGCGCTGCGACGGGGCGCTACGCGGCGGCGGCGGAAGTCTCCAAGGGCAAGGACACGCCCTCTGGGCATTGGGAGATCGCTGGTCTGCCGGTGCCGTTCGAGTGGGGCTACTTTCCAGACACGCGCCCCGCCTTTCCGCCCGACCTGACCGCGCGCCTGATCGCCGAAGCGGGGCGGCCGGGCATCCTCGGCGATCGCCACGCCTCCGGCACCGAGATCGTCGCCGAGTTGGGCGAGGAGCATCTGAGGACCGGAAAGCCGATTTGCTACACCTCGGTCGACAGCGTGTTCCAGATCGCGGCCCATGAGCAGGCGTTCGGGCTGGAGCGGCTTTATGAGGTCTGCGAGATCGC
>QKHF01000214.1 GCA_003250135.1 Paracoccaceae bacterium
GAAATCCTCCGACCATCGCATCGGCGCGTTCATGATCGAATAGCTGGCGCTGATGTCGCCCAAAGCGCTTTCGACGATTGCGACGGCTTGCGGGTCGTTCTCCGTGGCCCTGAAATCCTCCGCATAGCTGACGTCCAGAGTCAGGCCATCTCGCACCGCCAGCTTTTTCGCCAAAGCTTCGCAATCTCGCGCCAGGGCGTCCATCGCGTCATTCCGCGCCGTGCGCAGGGTGACGCGGACCTCTGCCTCGCCGGGCAGAACGCCGTAAGAGGGTTCGCCCATCCGGGCGTGGCAGACGGTGACCAGCCTGAAATCCTCGTCGCCGACGGCGCCATGCGACAGCGCCTGAGTCTCGCGCAGAAAGTCGCTGAGCGCATTAACCGGCGACAGGCCCGTCTCGGGTTGGGAGGAGTGCGCCACGCGGCCAGTGAACCGGATGCATGCGCCGCGAGACGCGCAGGCGAATGGCCCGGGCTTGATCCAGACATGACCCAGCTCCACGCCCGGCAGGTTGTGCAAGGCGAAGGCGAAATCGGGTCGGATCGACGAGAACCGCGGGTCCGCCAACACGTCTCGCGCGCCGTCGCCCGTCTCCTCCGCCGGCTGGAACAATAACACCGCGCGGCCCGTCGATGGCCGTCGTGCGGACAATCGCTGCGCCACGGCGCACAGGATCGCCATATGGCCGTCATGCCCGCAAAGATGCGCCTTCCCGTCGATCTTGGAACGATGCGGCGCGTCGCTGATTTCCTGAATCGGAAGAGCGTCCAACTCGCAGCGGATCAGTATGGTTTCGCCCGCCTCGGCGCCGTTAAAAACCGCCGCAACGCCGTGCCCGCCCAACCTCGTGATGACCTCGTCCGGGTTCAGGGCCCGCAGGTGATCCGCAATCCGAGTCGCCGTCCTTTCCTCTTGGTTCGAAAGTTCAGGATTGCAGTGCAACTCGCGCCGAAACGCGGTCAGCGCCTCCAACTCCTCGGACGTGAGCGCGGGATAGGTCATAAGCGGTCAGTTGGACTTCATGGTCGCGCCGGTGGCGGCGTCTGGCGCCCATTCGCCGGGATAGCCCTTGAACCCGCGCACTCGCCAGATCTGATAAGGCTCCGCCCGATTGATGTAGATCTGGTCCTCGCCTTCCTTCAGCAATGAATGCTCGCCGAAGGCCGCCGCGATCTTCGCCCCATCGCCGCCCTGAACAATGAGCAGCATGTCGCGGTTGTCCCCAACGCGTAGCGAGGCGACCATCTCATAGTGATTGTTGGCGACGCCATCGGGGTTCCAGACTGCGATCCGCTCGACTCCGAAGCCGCCGTACCACATGCACTCCGCCAGCCGCCGACGATTGTCCGAGACAAGGGTCTCGACGCCCGTCTCCTCCATCGCCGCAAGGACATGCCCGCAGAACGCGGCCGCCGGGCGCGACTTCTTGAAGGGGTCATAGCTGCGCTTCATCCCGGCCGCGTCCTCGGCGTAGAGAACCGTGGCGAGCAGGAAAGCAGCCGTCGCGACAACCCCGATCAGCCCGTGAAGCACCAGCCATCCGCGCCGCTCGAGGTCCAGCAGCCACGCGGCGATCATCAGGGAACCCGCGACATAGGAAGCCGCGGCCCAGTTGGGATTGGCGCCGCCCATCAGCGCTTTAAGCGCGATAACCGCGATCAGCGGCGCCGTCAGCCACATCAGCAGACGGTAACGCCACTCATCGGCCCATGTGCTCCGTTTCAAAAACATCAGGAGCAGCGCCCCGAAGGCGACCGGTCCGAACACGCCGAACTGAGCGCCGACAAACTCGGCGAAATCGCCAGGCTTGAACGGGTTTGCGCCGACGGCGGCGTTCTCGCCCACATGGGTGACGGTGGCGAACTCGTGCATGGCGTTCCAGGCGATATTCGGCGACAGCACCACCAGCGCCGCCAACAGCGCGACCAGTGCGCCGTCCAGCCGCATCGGCCCCTGCCGCGAGAACAACGCATAGCCGAGCCCGGTGGCGAAGAACGCGACGCCGGTATACTTGCCCAGCATGCCCGCGCCGACCGCCGCGCCGCAGAGCGCCCACCATTTCAGCGAGGGCCGCCCATCCTCCTCAGCCACAAGCGCCCGGGTCAGCCCGTACAGCGCCAGCGCGAAACCCGCCATCATCACCGGATCGGTGCTCATGATGTTGGAGGAGACGATAACGCCCGGCGCGGCGGTGTAGACCAGCGCCGCCCAGAAGCCGGTGCGCGCGTCGAACATCCACCGCCCCGTGGCGTAGAGCAGCCAGCCGATCCATGCATGCAGCAGCGGGATGAAGAACCGCAGGCCAAACTCGGTCTGCCCGAAGATCTCGGTCGAGGCGCGGATCAGCCAGGCGGCCAGCGGCGGCTTGGAGTAGTAGGAGAAATCCAGCGCTTCGCCATAGGTCCAGTATTGCGCCTCGTCGAAGTGCACCGGGGCGAGGCCGAGCGCGTTGATCACCTCTCGCAGGACGAAGACGCCGATCAGCAGCGTGATGGTCCAGCGCCGCCAGATCTCATCTCTGATCGCGATCTCGGGCGCTTGGGTGCTCATGCGGGTCTCCGGCTCTCGGTCGTCGGGTCGGACGGCTGACGATCATCGCCCTCCCGACCCTTCTCGTCCATCGGGCGCGACGGCGCAAGTCGCCCCAAATGTGGCGTTAATCGCTTTAAGTAGTCCGTTCAAAGGTCTATCTCTGTTCGACTTGGGGTGAAGGCGGACGAAAATGCGCACCGAAGAGCAGGTTGGGAGCAAGGGGCAGACCGTGCGGCTGGCGGACTACCGGCCGCCGAACTGGCTGATCGACGAGGTTCGCCTGACCTTCGATCTCGACCCGAACGAAACCCATGTGACCGCGCGCCTCGCCGTGCGCCGCAACCCCGCCCGCGCCCATGAAGGGACCGCCGACTTTTACCTTCATGGCCGGATGCTTACGCTCGTCTCCGCATCCATCGACGGAGAGGCGCTGAACCCCGACGACATCTCGCTGAGCGCCGAGGGATTGACCATTCCCGCCGGCCGCCTGCCCGGCGACGCCTTCATCTGGGAATGCGAGACGGTGGTGAACCCGGCCGCCAACACGGCTCTGGAAGGGCTCTACCTGTCCAAAGGCGCGTTCTTCACCCAATGCGAGGCGGAAGGGTTTCGCAAGATCACCTACTACCCCGATCGGCCCGACGTGATGAGCGTGTTCCACGTCCGGATTGAGGCGGACAAGGCGGCCTGCCCGGTGCTGCTGTCGAACGGCAATCCGACCGCCAGCGGCGATCTGGAGGGCGGCCGCCACTTCGCCGAATGGGACGATCCTTTCGCCAAGCCGTCGTATCTCTTCGCGCTGGTCGCGGGCGATCTTGTCTCCATCGACGACGACTACACCACCGGCTCGGGCCGCGATGTCAGCCTGCGCGTCTTCGTGCGCAAGGGCGACGAGGGCAAATGCGCCTATGCGATGGACTCCCTCAAGCGCTCCATGCGCTGGGATGAGCAAGCCTATGGCCGGGAATACGACCTAGACCTCTTCATGATCGTCGCCACCGACGATTTCAACATGGGGGCGATGGAGAACAAGGGCCTCAACATCTTCAACTCGAAATACGTGCTGGCCAGCCCCGAGACGGCCACCGACGCGGATTACGAGGGGATCGAGAGCGTCATCGCCCACGAATATTTCCATAACTGGACCGGCAACCGCATCACCTGCCGCGACTGGTTTCAGCTGTGCTTGAAAGAGGGGCTGACGGTCTTCCGCGACCAGCAGTTCTCCGAGGATCAGCGCTCAGCCGCCGTGGTCCGCATAGGCGAGGTCAAGACGCTGCGCGCGCGCCAGTTCCGCGAGGACGCGGGCCCCCTCGCCCATCCCGTACGGCCCGAGCAGTATATCGAGATCAACAACTTCTACACCGCGACCGTCTATGAAAAGGGCGCCGAGATCATTCGCATGCTGCGGCTATTGATCGGGCCGGAGGCCTATCGGCGCGGCTGCGATCTCTATTTCCACCGCCATGACGGAGAAGCCTGCACCATCGAGGATTGGCTGGCCTGTTTCGAGGAGGTCTCGGGCCGCGACCTGAGCCAGTTCAAGCGCTGGTACAGCCAGGCGGGCACGCCGCAGGTGAAGGTCAGAGAGAAATACGACTCGAAAACAAGAACTTACACGCTGACGTTCAAGCAGATGACGCCGCCCACGCCGGGCCAGCCCGCCAAGAACCCGCTGGTGATCCCGATCGCCTTCGGTCTCCTTTCGCAGGACGGCGCGCCGATCTCGCTGGAGGATGAGGCGGAGAACGCCGACCCCTACACGCGCGTGCTGGAGTTGACCGCCGCCGAGCAGAGTTTCGTCTTCGGGGACGTGGCGGAAGAACCCGTGCCCTCTCTTTTGCGCGGATTCTCGGCCCCGGTGATCCTGGAGCGTGAGATATCCGATCAGGAGCGCGCCTTCCTGCTCGCCCATGACCCGGACCCCTTCAACCGGTGGGAGGCGGGGCGCGCCTACGCGCTGGACGTCGCGCTGGCGATGGCGGCCGATATCGGTCGCGGCAACCTGAAGCCGCCCCCAAAAGCCTTCATCGAGGCGATGCGGGCGACGCTGACCCATCCCGACCTGGACCCCGCCTTCAAGGCGCTGGTGTTCGATCTGCCCTCCGAGGATGAGCTGGCGCGCGAGATGCACGTGCGCGACGGCGCGGCCGATCCGGAAACGATCCACGCAGCGCGCGACGTAATGCTGGGCGGATTGGCCGAGGCGTTGTCGAAGGAGTTGCTTGACGCCTATGAGGCGATGGAGGACCGCGGCCCCTACTCGCCCGACGCGGAGAGCGCCGGGCGGCGGGCGCTCAAGAACCGCGCGCTCGCCTATCTGGCCCGGCTGGAGAACGCCAAGGCCAAGGCGCTGGTGGCGGCTCAGTTTCACGAGGCGGACAACATGTCCGACTCCCTGCCTGCCCTCGCGGCCCTTGTGCACACGAACGCGCCGACCGCGGAGGCGGCGCTTTCGACCTTCTATCAGCGCTGGAGCGGCGACTCGCTGGTGATCGACAAATGGCTGGCCGTTCAGGCGACCGCACCCCTGCCGATCACGCTGGTCCGTGTCGACGCGCTGACCCGGCATGACGCGTTCGACTGGCGCAACCCGAACAAGTTCCGCGCCCTGATCGGCGCCTTCGCCACCGCCAACCCCAGCCGCTTCCACGCCGCGGACGGGTCTGGCTACGCGTTCTTCACCGACTGGCTGCTGAAGCTGGACCCGGTGAATCCGCAGACCGCCGCGCGGATGGCGGGCGCGTTCGAGACCTGGCGGCGCTATGACGCCAAGCGCCAGCGCCTCATCAAGGCGCAGTTGGAACGGATCGCGGGAACTGAAGGTCTTAGCAAGGACACGCGCGAGATCGTCGGCCGGGTGCTGGGCGATTGACGGGCTGCGGTCAGAACTTGCCGTTGTCGTTCTTCCACTGATCCCGCGGCGCGATCTTCTCCACCGTGTCCCAATGCTCCACGATCTTGCCGCCGGCGATGCGGAACAGGTCGTAGAACGCGGAATGGACGCCGTCGAGAAAGCCTTCGCTGATCGACAGCACGAAACTCCCCTCCGCCAGCACACGGTGGAGCCGATCGCACCGTATGGCCGGGCCGTCGCCCGCCGTCGCCTCCAAGGCGGCTCGAAGCGCCGACAGGCCATCGCCAAAACGCGGGTTATGATCGGCAAAGCGCGCGTCGTCGATGAAATCGCCTAGCGTCTCCAGCCGTCGCCCGATCAACGCCTCTTCGACGAAGGACCGCGCAATCTCGCGATTGGCTTCCGTCAGGTCCCGATCGGTCGCCTCGGTCGGTCCATCGACCATGGAGCGGCCCGCCGCGTTCGGCCCCCGCCGCTCCTGAATGTTGTCCCAATGCTCCACAGCCTGGCCGTCTTCGAACCGGAACACCTCAAACCCGATCTTGCGGCTGGCGAAGTCGTATTCGGTATGGGCGAAGACGAAATCGCCGTCCTCGAAGGCGCGAACGATATTGACCTTGGGATTGGTCAGCGACAGGCGCTTGAACAGCGCGGCCAACCCCTCGCTGCCCTCGTGAGTCTGCGGATTGTGCTGGATGTACTTCGCCTCGTTGACCACGACGACCGAGTCCGGGTCTCCGGTCTCGATGCCTTTCAGCAAAGCGCGGATTTTGTCCTTGTTCCGCAACCTAGTACATCACCTTCTTCCTGTGCTCTGGGTACTCTCGGTCGAACTTCTCGGCGTCCACCGGCTGCGGGGCGTAGAAGGCCAGCATTTCG
>QKHF01000145.1 GCA_003250135.1 Paracoccaceae bacterium
GCTTGCCGAAGGTTTTGCAGAACACCAGCGGGTTTCTCTATTACGTCTCCATCACGGGCATCACCGGCGCGGCCTCGCCTGACGCCGACGTGGTCGGGGCGGCCGTGACGCGTCTGAAAGCGGCGACCGACCTTCCGGTCTGCGTAGGCTTCGGCGTCAACACGCCGGAACAGGCCGCCGGGATCGCCAGGCGCGCCGACGGGGTGGTTGTCGGCTCTGCCATCGTCAAGAAAATCGCGGCGGGGGACAGCCCGGCCGAGGTCCTTTCCTTCGTCAGGTCGCTGGCCGAGGGCGCCCATTCGGCCCGCGGCTGAACTGGCGGGCGACAGCATGTCCGCGTTGCATCGCGGGCTGAAGAGCATAATCTAAAGCGCGACGCCGCGAAGGGCGTCTGACGGGATACGCCATGAGCTGGATTTCGAAACATGTCCGCCCGCGGATCGAGTCGCTGCTGAACCGCCGCGAGACGCCTGAGAACCTGTGGCGCAAGTGCACGTCTTGCGACCAGATGATCTTTCATCGCGAGCTGACAGAAGGGCTGTATGTCTGCCCGAACTGCGACAACCACATGAACATCACGCCGCGCGAGCGCTTCATTGCGCTCTACGACAATGGCGCGTTCGAAGAGATCAAGACGCCCGAGCCGCTGGCCGACCCGCTGAACTTCAAGGACAAGAAGCGCTACACCGAGCGCATGAAGGAGGCGCGCAAGGTCACCGGCGAGCGCGAGGTGATGATGGTGGTCAAGGGCCGGATCGGCGGCGTGACCACGGTGTGCGCCGGGCAGAACTTCGATTTTTTGGCCGGTTCGATGGGCATGGGGGTCGGCAACGCGCTGATCTCGGCCGCGCGCGAGGCGGTGAAGGCCAAGGCGCCCCTGATCGTGTTCTCCGCCGCGGGCGGCGCGCGGATGCAGGAGGGCATCCTCAGCCTGATGCAGATGCCCCGCTCCACCGTGGCGGTGGAGATGGTGCGCGACGCGGGCCTGCCCTACATCGTCGTGCTGACCCATCCGACCACCGGTGGCGTGACCGCCTCCTACGCGATGCTGGGCGACGTCCAGATCGCCGAGCCCAACGCGCTGATCTGCTTCGCCGGGCCGCGGGTGATCGAGCAGACCATCCGCGAGACCCTGCCTGAGGGCTTCCAGCGCTCGGAGTACCTTCTGGACCACGGCATGCTTGACCGGGTCGTCCACCGCAGCGTGATGCGGGACGAGTTGGTCAAGATCCTGCGGATGCTGATGAGCCTGCCGCCCGCCATCGCGGGAGAGCTGCCGACGCCTGAGGCGGTCGAGAAGGCGGCGAAGGCCAAATCCAAGCCCATGCCCCCGGTCGAGGCGGAAGAGCAGGTGTGAGCCCGCCTGAGGCGCTGCAGCGAAGCGACGCCATCCTCGACCGGCTGCTGACGCTGCATCCGAAACTCATCGATCTCTCTCTGGACCGGATGCATCGCATTCTGGCGGCTCTGGGCCATCCCGAGCGCGCCCTGCCGCCTGTCATCCACATCGCCGGCACCAACGGCAAGGGCTCGGTCGCAGCGATGCTGCGCGCCGGGCTGGAGGCGGCGGGCGAGCAGGTGCATGTCTACACCTCGCCGCATCTGGTGCGGTTTCACGAGCGTATCCGGCTGGCGGGCGCGCTGATCGACGAGGGGGCGCTGTCGGCGCTGCTGGAGGAGTGCGAGGCCGCGAATGGCGGCGCGCCGATCACCTATTTCGAGATCACCACAGCCGCCGCGCTGCTGGCGTTCTCCCGCACGCCCGCCGACTATCTGATCCTGGAGACCGGGCTCGGCGGCCGGCTGGACGCGACCAATGTGGTGGAGACGCCCGCCATGACCGTGATCACCACCATCTCTCTCGACCATCAACAGTACCTGGGCGAGACGCTGGGGGAGATCGCGGGCGAGAAGGCCGGCATCCTGAAGCGCGGGGCGCCCTGCGTGGTCGGCCCGCAGACCGACGAGGCGATGGATGCGATCGAGCGTCGCGCCGATGCGCTGGGCGCGGAGCTGATCACCTATGGCCGCGACTGGCAGAGTTGGGAGGAGCACGGCCGTCTGATTTTCCAGGACAATGGCGGCCTGATGGATCTGGGCCCGCCGGCGCTCGCCGGGCGGCACCAGTATCTGAATGCGGGCGTCGCCATCGCCGCGCTGAAGCGGCTTGGCTGTGACGATGAGGCCTGCGCGGCGGGACCGGCCCTCGCCCAGTGGCCGGGGCGATTGCAGCGGCTGCGTGGCGGGATGCTGGCGGACTGCGCGCCTGAAGGGGCGGACATCATCCTCGACGGCGGGCACAACGAGGCGGCGGGCAAGGCGCTGGCCGACTACCTCGCCACCGCGACGGAGCTTTCGGGGCATCCGGTCTACCTGGTCTGCGGCATGCTGAAGACCAAGAACGCGGCTGATTTCTTCGCGCCCTTCGATGGCGTAGCCCGGCGGGTTTACACGGTGCCGATCCCGGACGCCGAGGCGTCGTTCAGCGCCGACGAGCTCGCCAATCTCGCGCGCAGCGCCGGATTGTACGCCGAAGCCTGCCAGAACGTGGCCGACGCGGTCTACGCGATCGGCGCCTCGGCCGAACCGGGTGCGCGAATCGTCATCTGCGGCTCGCTCTATCTGGTGGGCGCGACGCTCAGGGAATATGGGCCGACGCCGGGTTGACCGGCGCGCAGACGAAACCCCCGGCCACGGGCCGGGGGCGTCAATGTCTTACGCTTGGTGGGCGAGGCGCGTCAGATCGAGCCTTCGATCCACTCCAGAATCTTCGCCTTGGGCTTGGCGCCTACCGAGTTCGACACCACCTCGCCGCCCTTGAACAGCAACAGGGTGGGTATGCCCCGCACGCCGTATTTGGACGGCGCGTTCGGGTTCTCGTCGATATTCACCTTGGCGACCTTGATCTTGTCGCCCATCTCGGCGGCGATCTCCTCGAGCGCCGGCGCGATTTGCTTGCAGGGCGCGCACCACTCGGCCCAAAAGTCGACGACGACCGGCGTATCCGACTGGATCACCTGAGACTCGAATTCCTGGTCGGTCACGGCGTGGGTGCTCATGAACCTCTCCCTATGCGGAGCGCGGGGGCGCTCAGTTTTCATGAGGGCCCAAGGTAGGAACGGTCGGTTCAGTGGTCAAGCGGAGCCGGACGCGCAGAGCGTTAAGATTCTGACAATTCCACAATTGCGCGGGACAGGGCGGCGGCGGTCAATTCCGGGGGAATCTCCATCAGTTGCGCCGTTGAAGTCCAGAGAATCGCCGTCTCGACACGCCCGCGTGGGTAGAGTTGCGACACCGCGGCGCGGTAGGCGCCGAGCTGCCGAAGATAGGCTTCGGGCGCATCCTCGGCGCGGGCGGGCGTCTGGCGATTGGTCTTGAAGTCGATGATTCGCACTGTTTCGGCCCCGTCAGGCGCGCGCCGGATGATCAGGCGGTCCAGCCGCGCTTCGATCCGTCGGCCGCCCAGTTCCGGCGGCTCGGCCCAGAGCGCGGGTTCGGCCAGCGCGTCCGCCGAAAACACTTCGGCCAGATGTGGCGCTCCCAAAACGCCGAGAACCTCCGCCGCCATTGCGCCCCGCTCCACCTCGTCGACCTCCGAGGTGCCATCCGCAAGGATTCGGGCGACCAACGCCGGCCGCTCCTGCGCCGGGGCGTCCGCGGCGAGCTCCAGCGCCCGATGGATCAGGTCGCCCCGCCGCATCGCTTTGGCGCGCGCCTCCGTCGTCGCGGTTTCGGCCGCCTCACCGGGCAGGGCGTGGGCGCCGCCGAGATCGGAAGGCGAGATCGGGCGCGGTGTCTTCGGCTCCACCGGCAGCGGCGCGACAAGCCAATTCGGTATGGAAACCACCGGTTCTACCGCCGCACTCGCCCCGGGCGCCTGCTCCATCGCTGTCGCGCCGGTCGCCGCGGGGTCCTCCACCCGCAAGCCGGGGCCGACGCCAAGGGCCATGAGAGGCGTGTCCAGCGGTTGTGCGATGTCCGCCACCGCCCGGCGCACCAGACCGTGCCAGCCGCGTTCCGCCCGGTCGGGGTCGCCCGCAGCGCACACGATCAGCCAATCCTCGGCCCGGGTCATGGCGACGTAGAGCAGGCGCAGGCGCTCCTCCTCCTCGCGGCGATGGTGTTCGGCCCGTGCGGCGGCGGCTTGCGGCGGATCCTCCTTCGCTCGCCCGCCAACGATGGCGACGGGCCCATTTGGCCCGTCCAGCGTCAGTATCTGCGGTTCGCGCCGCCGTCCCGGCGCCAGCGTATCCGGGAGAATCACGACGGGCGCCTCAAGCCCCTTGGCGCCATGCACCGTCATCACCCGGACGAGACCGGGATCGCCTTCCTCACGCGGCTCCTGCTCCCGCTTGATCTCCGGGTCGCCGGTTTCGATCCAGTCCACAAACCCCTGAAGCGACGGCGTCTCGGCGCGTTCGTAGATCAGGGCCTGTGTCAGCAATTCGTCTATGGCGTCCTCCGCCTCGGGTCCCAGCCGCCCGATCAGGCGGCGGCGCCCGTCATGGCGGATCAGGGCGTGTTGCAGGAACTCGAACGGGCGCTTGTAATCGGCCTGGGCAACGATATCGCGCAGCATGTCGGCCACCTGCGCGTGCGCGGCGGATTTCATCACCCGGTCCCATAGCCGAGCGTTTCCGCGGCCATAGGCGAGGTCGAACAGCTGCTCTTCGGACACATCGAACAGCGGCGAGCGCAGCAGCGCGGCGAGCGAGAGATCGTCCTCGGGCAGTAGCGCCACCTTCGCCAGCGCCAAAAGGTCTTTGACCGCAATGTGATCCGCGATCCGAAGGCGATCCGCGCCCGCTACAGGCACGCCCAGTTGCTGAAGCCGCCGCAGGAGCTCCCGCGCCAGCTTTCCCCTGCGCCGAACCAGGATCATTATATCGCCTGGCTTAACGGAACGCCCCTTTCCGGGGACGGCGACGCGCTCGACCAGCATGCGCTGGATCTCTTGCGCGAGGGCGTCGGCCAGCAGCAGCTCGGGATCGTCGGGGCCCGGGGCGTCCACCGGCTCCCACCAGGGCGGGTCCTCGGGTTTCTCGCCCGGCGGCAGAACCGGCCAGAGGTCGACCCGGCCCGGACACTCGCCGGGATCGCGATTAGCGCGATGGGCGACAAGCTCCTCGGCGCTCATACCCGCCGCGGTCGGATCCTTCAGTACCTCATCCACCACGCGCAGAATCGCCGAGGCGGTGCGGAACGAGGTCAGCAGTTCCGGCCGCTCCAACGCCTCGCCCATCGCCTCCAGTCGGCCGCCGAGGCGCGCGCGAATCCGCTCGAACTCCCGCGGGTCGGCCCCCTGAAAGCTGTAGATCGACTGCTTCTCATCGCCCACGACAAAGAGGGTGCGGGCTCCGTCATGGGCGCCCAGACCGGCGTGGAACTCCTCGGCCAGCGCCGAGATCACCCGCCATTGATCGGGGCTGGTGTCCTGCGCCTCGTCGACGAGGATGTGATCCAGCCCGCCGTCGAGCTTGTAAAGCGCCCAGGCGGCGGCCTCGCCATGCGCGAGAAGCGCCAACGTGCGGGCGATGATGTCGTCGAAATCCAGCGCCGAGCGCTGCGCTTTCAACGCAGTGAACGTGCGCAGCACCTGTCGCGCCATCGCATGCAGCGCGCCGCTCAGTTCCGCGCGACGCATTGCGTGAACACGGGATTGCAGTTCCAGGAAACCTTCCTGAAGGTCTTCCAGAAGCGGGCGTATCCAGGGTTCCGCCGCGTGGATGTCTTTGGTTGGCGCTTTGCCGAGTTTACGAGGTTCGCCTGTCCCAATCAGGAACGCGGCCGAAGCGGCCTCGAAAACCCGCGCGCCATCCCCGGCGGCGAGAATCGCGGCGAGGCGCTCGGCGTGCCCCTGATCGGTTTGCCCGCCTCGCCCGAGCGATGCGACAGCGCGTTCAACGGCGCCCCGATCAAGCCCGTCCCGCCAGCGCAGCGCCCCCTCCCGCCAGTCCTCGCCCGGTTGGCGGCCCAACGCTGTCCAGACCTGCGCAATGTCGGCCTCCGAGGCGAGCGACTCGCGATGACGGAGCGCCTCGTCGAACAGGTCGACCAGCGTTTCCTCGGCGAAATGATCGGTCAGCACGCGAAAGGCGGCGTTGAGCACGGGATCGGCGTCCGAGGCCGCTTGGGCGACCGCCGCATCGCGCGCCTCGGCCATCAACTCGGCCCGGCCGCGCTCATCCAGCACGTCGAACCGGGGCGAAACCCC
>QKHF01000177.1 GCA_003250135.1 Paracoccaceae bacterium
TTGCTTGACGTTGCATTGCGGCGAAGATGATGTGTGCGCGTCTTCGCCGCCAGCATTCTGCCTGGCGCGCGGCGAGGGAATGCGGCGCCGGGGCGATTGTGAACCCGACCCGACGCCACACAGGTGCAACACGATGGCTGCAGGGGTCACGTAGGTTTTGGCGCCGCGCGCGGCAAGAAGGCCCGCGCCCGGATTGAACACCGGCCGACGTCGCCCCCTGAGGAGAACACATGAACAAGTTTATCAAGTCCGCCGCTTTCGGCCTCGCCGCCGCGGCGATGGCGACCGGCGCGAGCGCTCAGGAAGAGACCATCAAGGTCGGCATCCTCCATTCGCTCTCGGGGACGATGGCGATTTCCGAGACCACGCTGAAGGACGCCATGCTGATGCTCATCGACGAGCAGAACAAGAAGGGCGGCGTTTTGGGCAAGAAGCTTGAGGCGGTAGTGGTCGATCCCGCCTCTGACTGGCCGCTGTTCGCCGAGAAGGCGCGCGAGCTGATCGAGGTGAACAAGGTCTCGGCCGTGTTCGGCTGCTGGACCTCCGTGAGCCGCAAGTCGGTCCTGCCGGTGTTCGAGGAGCTGAACTCCCTGCTGTTCTACCCGGTGCAGTACGAGGGCGAGGAAAGCCAGCGGAACGTCTTCTACACCGGCGCCGCGCCCAACCAGCAGGCGATCCCGGCCGTCGACTACCTGATGAACGAGGAAGGCGTCGAGCGCTGGGTTCTGGCCGGCACCGACTACGTCTATCCGCGCACGACCAACAAGATCCTTGAGGCCTATCTCAAGGCGAAGGGCGTCGCCGAAGAAGACATCATGATCAACTACACGCCGTTCGGTCACTCGGACTGGCAGACGATCGTCTCCGACATCAAGACCTTCGGCTCGGCCGGCAAGAAGACCGCGGTGGTTTCGACCATCAACGGCGACGCCAACGTGCCGTTCTACAAAGAGCTCGGCAACCAGGGCGTTTCGGCCACCGACATCCCGGTGGTGGCGTTCTCGGTCGGCGAGGAGGAACTCGCCGGTCTCGACACCGCGCCGCTGGTCGGCCATCTGGCCGCCTGGAACTACTTCATGTCGGTCGACTCGCCCGAGAACGAGGCGTTCATCGAGGCGTGGCATGCGTTCATCGGCTCCGAGGACCGCGTGACCAACGACCCGATGGAGGCCCATTACATCGGCTTCAACATGTGGGTCGAGGCGGTCGAGAAGGCCGGCACCACCGATCCTGACGCGGTGATCGACGCCATCGTCGGCGTCTCGGTGCCGAACCTGACCGGCGGCTACTCCGCGATGATGCCGAACCACCACATCACCAAGCCGGTGCTGGTGGGCGAGATCCAGGACGATGGTCAGTTCGACGTCGTGTGGGAGACCTCGGGCCTCGTCGTGGGCGACGCCTGGTCGGACTACCTGCCGGAGAGCGCCCCGCTGATCTCGGATTGGCGCGCGCCGATGAGCTGCGGCAACTTCAACACCAAGACCGGCGCCTGCGGCGGCAGCACCAACTGACCTGACGGGACAGTGAGAACCGCGGGGGCGGCGCGCGCCGCCCTCGCCCTTTTAGGACAATATTTCAAGTTTTAGACGGACGGATGATGCTCAGGACCCTGGCTCTTTCCCTTCTGCTCGCGATCGGACTTGGCGGCGCCGCCGCGGCCCAGTCGCTGGAGGAGCTTGTCGCGGCGCTGCCTGACGGCGGCTATGACGACCGCGCCAAGATCGTCAGGGCGATCGCCGCCACCGGCGATCCGCGCGCCATCGGCATTCTGGAGGCGCTGAGCGAAGGCGACATCCAGCAACTCAAATCCGACAATTCGGTGGTCCGCGTCCAAAAGGGCGGCGCCGGATACCTGATTTTCGACCCGGTGACCGGAGAGTCGCGCGGAGACGTCAAACGGCGCGACGCCGACAAGGTGAAGGTCAACAACGGCCTGAGGCGCGAGATCGCGGCCGTTCTGGGCGCAATGACGCTGATGAGCGACGATCCGAACAAGCGGCTGGAGGCGGCCGTGACCGCGTTCTCCACCGCCGACCCCGAGCAGATCGGAGCGCTGGACGCGGCGATCGAGGCCGAGACGGTGGACAAGGTGAAGAAGGCGCTTCGGGACGCGCGCGCCGCCTCCATCATGAAGTCCGGCGCATCGCTTGAGGAAAAGCAGGAGGCGCTGGACCGCCTGGTCGGGCGCGGCGACCGCGACGCGCTCTCCATCATCACCGCCGCGACTCAGGACAAGGACCCTGCGGTCGCCAAGGCCGCGGCCGAGGCGCAGGAGAAGGTGGAGCGCATCCGCGCGATGTGGTCCAACGCGCAGAACGTCTGGTACGGGCTGTCGCTCGGCTCGGTGCTGATGCTGGCGGCCATCGGCCTCGCCATCAGCTTTGGCGTCATGGGCGTCATCAACATGGCCCATGGCGAGCTGGTGATGCTGGGCGCCTACGCGACCTACATGGTGCAGGAGGTGATCCGCAACTCGGCGCCGCATCTCTTCGACTATTCGCTGCTGATCGCCCTGCCCATCGCCTTCTGCCTGTCGGGCGGGGTCGGCGTCGCCATCGAGCGGGGCGTCTGCCGCTGGCTGTATGGCCGACCGCTGGAGACGCTGCTGGCGACCTGGGGCGTCAGCCTGATCCTGCAGCAGACCGTGCGCTCGATCTTCGGACCGACCAACAAGGAGGTCGGCAACCCGAGCTGGATGTCGGGCGCGTTCGACATCGGGCAGCTCTCCGTCACCTATAACCGGCTCTGGATCTTCGTCTTCGCGCTGGTGGTGTTCGGCCTTCTGCTGCTGATCCTGAAGAAGACCCCGATCGGCTTGCAGATGCGCGCCGTCACACAGAACCGCCGCATGGCTGACGCGATGGGCGTGAAGACCGGCTGGGTCGACGCGATGACCTTCGGCCTCGGCGCCGGAATCGCGGGCCTGGCGGGCGTGGCGCTGTCGCAGATCGACAACGTCTCTCCGAACCTCGGACAAGGCTACATCGTCGACAGCTTCATGGTCGTGGTGTTCGGCGGGGTGGGCAACCTTTGGGGCGCGCTGGCGGGCGCATTTACGCTGGGCGTCGTGAATAAGTTCCTGGAGCCTTACGCCGGCGCGGTGCTGGCCAAGGTGCTGGTGCTGGTCTTCATCATCCTCTTCATCCAGCGACGACCGAGGGGGCTGTTCGCGCTCCGCGGCCGCGCGGTCGAGAACTGAGGAGGAGCGGGACATGATCCTTCGCGCGCTCGACCTGAAGTCTCAAATCTTCCTGGCGATCACCCTGATCGTCGCCGCGCTGGTGCCGGTGCTGAACCTCTATGTGCCGGAAAGCTCCGCCTTCCACGTCTCCAGCTTCGCGGTGGCGCTGTTCGGCAAGTACCTGACCTATGCGCTGCTGGCGATCTCGGTGGACCTGATCTGGGGGTTCTGCGGCATCCTCAGCCTGGGCCATGGCGCCTTCTTCGCGCTTGGCGGCTACGCCATGGGCATGCATCTGATGCGCGAGATCGGCGACCGGGGCGTCTACGCCAACCCGCTGCTGCCCGACTTCATGGTGTTCCTGAACTGGAAGGAGCTGCCCTGGTTCTGGCACGGCTTCGACATGTTCTGGTTCGCCTGCCTGATGGTGGTGCTGGTGCCCGGCGCGCTGGCCTTCGTGTTCGGCTGGTTCGCCTTCCGCAGCCGGGTGACGGGCGTCTATTTCTCGATCATCACCCAGGCGATGACCTATGCGCTGCTGCTCGCCTTCTTCCGCAACGACATGGGCTTTGGCGGTAATAACGGCCTGACCGACTTCAAGGACGTGCTGGGCTACGATCTGCAGTCCGACACGACCCGCGCGGGCCTGTTCGCGCTGTCGGCGCTGGCGCTGGCGGGCGGGTTCCTTATCTGCCGCCTCGTCGTCACTTCGCGGCTGGGCAAGGTGCTGGTCTCGATCCGAGACGCGGAATCGCGCACACGGTTCCTCGGCTACCGGGTTGAAGGCTACAAACTGTTCGTCTTCACCTTGTCGGCCATGCTGGCCGGGGTGGCGGGCGCGCTTTACGTGCCGCAGGTCGGCATCATCAACCCCGGCGAGTTCAGCCCGGCCAACTCCATCGAGATCGTGATCTGGGTCGCGGTCGGCGGGCGCGGCCTGCTGGTCGGCGCGGTGGTGGGCGCGATCATCGTCAACGCAGCCAAGACGCTGCTGACAGGTTGGGTTCCCGAGATCTGGCTGTTCGCCCTCGGCGCGATCTTCATCTTCGTGACCCTGTTCCTGCCGAAAGGCGTGTTGGGCGGGCTTTCCGCCTTCGTCGACCTGATCGGCGCGAAGACCAAGTCGAAATCCGAAGCCAAGGGGCCGTCCTCGACCGCCCCGCAACTGGCGGAGTGACCCCATGACCGTCTCCACCGCCGACACCATGCTCTACCTGAACGGCGTCTCGGTCGCCTTCGACGGGTTCAAGGCGATCAACGAGTTGTCGCTGGTCCTGGAAGAGGGCGAGATGCGCGCCGTGGTCGGCCCGAACGGCGCCGGCAAGACCACTATGATGGACATCATCACCGGCAAGACCCGCCCGGACAAAGGCGAGGTGATCTTCGCCGGCAATGTGGACCTGACCAAGCATGACGAGGCCGGGATCGCCCGCATGGGCGTCGGCCGCAAGTTCCAGAAGCCGACCGTATTCGAGACCCACACCGTCGAGGACAATTTGCTGCTGTCGCTGAAGGGCTCGCGCGGCGTGTTCGACCTTCTCTTCGCCCGCCGCACCAAGGCGGAGCAGGCTCGGATCGACGAACTTCTCGACCTGATCCGCCTCGGCGACCGGCGGTCGGAAAAGGCCGCGGCGCTCAGCCACGGTCAGAAGCAGTGGCTGGAGATCGGCATGCTTCTGGCGCAGGACCCGAAGGTGCTGCTGGTGGACGAGCCGGCCGCGGGCATGACAGATGCGGAGACCATGCAGACCGCCGAGCTACTGAGGCAGGTGGCGGGCGAGCACACGGTGATGGTGGTCGAGCACGACATGGATTTCGTCCGCGCCCTCGGGGTGAAGGTGACGGTGCTGCATGAAGGCTCGGTGCTGGCGGAGGGCTCTCTCGACCATGTCAGCTCCAACCCGAAAGTCATTGACGTGTATCTGGGGCGCTGAATGCTTAACGTCTCCAATATCGAGCTCTATTACGGGGCGGCGCATACGCTGCGCGACATCTCCATCGAGGCGAAGCCCGGCGAGGTGACCTGCATCATGGGGCGCAACGGGGTGGGCAAGACCTCGCTCATTCGCGCCATCATGGGCCAGCAGCCCATCGCCAGCGGCAAAGTGGAGTGGGACGGGCAGGACCTGACCCGCGCGCGCCCGAATGAGCGCGCCCGCGCCGGATTCGGCTTCGTGCCGCAGGGGCGCGAGATCTTCCCCCTGCTGACGGTGAAGGAGAACCTGGAGACGGGGTTCGCCGGCCTGCCCCGCGCCCAGCGCCACATCCCGGACGAGGTGTTCGAGCTGTTCCCGGTTCTGAACAAGATGACCCGCCGACGGGGCGGCGATCTTTCCGGCGGGCAGCAGCAGCAGCTCGCCATCGGCCGGGCGCTGACCACGCGGCCCAACCTTCTGCTGCTCGATGAGCCGACCGAGGGCATCCAGCCCTCGATCATCAAGGACATCGGGCAGGCGATCCGGACCCTGCGTTTCCATGGCGACATGGCCATCGTGCTGGTCGAGCAGTTCTTCGACTTCGCGTGGGAGCTGGCGGACCGTGTCTATGTGCTGGACCGCGGCTCGGTCGTGCTGTCGGGAACCAAGGAGACGGTCGCCGAAGATGAGGCGCGTCGCCTCGTCTCGCTGTAATATCGCGCCAACCTGTTAGGCGAGAGTCATGGCTGAGCCCCGCATCACCATCGCCGTCGTGGAGCGCGATCGCGAACGCGCGTTGATGATCATCGACGGGCTGCGCGAGGCGGGAGACTACAACGTCACCGTCATCGGTGACGAGACCGGCCTCGCCCGCGCGCTCAACGAACTCAATCCCGACGTGGTGCTGATCGACCTGGAGAACCCCCAGCGCGACATGCTGGAGGCGCTGGCGATCGCCTCCAACCCGCTGGAGCGCCCGGTGGCGATGTTCGTCGACCGTTCCGACCACGCCGCCACCCGCGCCGCCATCGAGGCCGGGGTCAGCGCCTATGTGGTGGACGGGCTCCGAAAAGAGCGTATCAAGCCCATCGTTGACGCGGCCATCGCGC
>QKHF01000141.1 GCA_003250135.1 Paracoccaceae bacterium
GAGATATTCGGAGAAGCCGCCCTGACGAACCCGTATCGCCGGCGCGAGGGCGACGTGATCTCTCGCGGACATTCGCGCCTTCTGGTGCTGACCCATCGCAATATCGACCGGCTCGGCCGACGGGACGGGTCGATCGCGGCCCTGATCCGCCGCGCCGCCGCCAGCCGGCGGCCCAAAGGAGGCGCGAGCCCAGGGAAGCCGGACTGAACGCGGCATGGATTGGTTATCCATAACGGCCGGGAAACGTTTTTATCGGCTTCTAGACGCGCGCTTGTCGCGGCGCTTGGAGATTCCCGCCTCAGCCGCTTCGTTTTCACCATCAACAGACCGCCTTAAGTGGCAGCGTTCGCCACTGAAATTCGCGAACGCCTCGTCCAGATGGCGCATCATGTCGATCGGACGCTGCAAATGGGCGCATGAGTTCCGATCAATGAGCGCTGGTATTACGAGACCTGTGCGCGGATAGCGATTTTCTGAGTGTTTTCATAGAATTTACATGCCATCCCGGAAGGAGGCGCGGGTCGCCGTCGCCTGGATCGCCGTCTTTCAGGCCGGGGTCAGGATGTTGAGGGTTCGTTTGAGGTTGTAGGCGACCGCGGTGAGACAGGTCTGCAGGCGGGCTTTGGCGAGTCCACGCCATCGCATGCGCCTGAACCCGTAGGAGCGTTTCCAGGTTCCGAAGATCTTCTCGATCCGGCAGCGCACCCGGTGGATTGCGCCGTTCCGTTCGGCCAGCCAGCGCGCCGCCTCGGCCTGCGAGGCGGGATCGCTCTTCGCCCAGACGCTGGTCGCGACGACGCGTGGCGTCCCGCCCTTCGCCGCCACCGCCCCGGCGAAGAACCGCCCCCGGTAGGCGCTGTCGGCGAACACGTCGCCCGGAGCATCGGGGAGCGCCATGTGGCCGCTGCGTCCGTCATGCGCGTTGCCCGGCGTGACCGCGACCTTCTCCACAAGCGCCGTGTCCGCGTCGGCCCCGACATGCGCCTTGTAGCCGTGGATCGCCTTGCGCGAGCGGTGGCCTGACCAGCGCGCCTCGCCGTCGCCTTCGCTCGCGGAGCCGACCACCGTGGCGTCGACCAGCGTCCCGGTCTTCACCGTAACCGCGCGAGCCTTCAGTTGGTCGGTGATTTCTGCAAACAGCGCCTCGTCGAGACCATGGCGAAGTAGCTCCCTGCGGAACCGCACGAAGGCGGTCCGCTCCGGCGTCGGCTCGGTGCGCGCGAAGCCGCAGAACCGGCGGAACGTGGCGCGGTCATCCAGCGCCTCGGCCAGCCTCACGTCCGAGAGGTCATGCCAGACTGCCAGAAGCAGCGCCCGGAACATGGCCAGCGGCGGCCAGCTGGCCTCGCCCCGGGGTGCGGAATGGACGATGTCGAGCGCCGCCTCGACCGGCGCCCAGTCGATCAGGCCTTCGATCTCATCCAGCGACGAGCGCTTCGGCGCGTCCTGAAACAGCGCCTCCTGACCGATCTGGCGACGAGGCATGATGATCTCTCCGGTTCCGTTTCATGAACGGAATCAGAGATCTGCGTAGGGCGCAATCGCTATCCGCGAACAGGTCTCGCCCTATCTCGGCTCGCTGATCCTGACCCACC
>QKHF01000171.1 GCA_003250135.1 Paracoccaceae bacterium
CAATCCGCCGCCCAGTCTCGGCGGCGCCCTGATCGCCTTCGCGCTTGAGATGATGGAGAGGGGGGCGGCCCCTGCCGAGATGGCGCGCGCCTTCCACGCCACCTCGCGCGCGCGGCTGGAGGTCGAACTGGACGACGACCCCCAAGCGGGGGCGGCGCGTCTGGCGAGTCCGGCGATTCTGGCGCGCTATCGCGAGCAACTGGCCGGCCGTCCCGCCGCGGTGCGCGGCACCACCCATATCTCGGTGGTCGATGGCGCCGGCATGGCCGCCGGCCTGACCCTGTCGAACGGCGAGGGCAATGGCCTGATTGCGCCGGGGATCGGCATGATGCCCAACAACATGCTGGGCGAGGAGGACCTCAGCCCGCATGGCTTCCACCGCTGGGCCGAGGACGTGCGGCTCTCCTCGATGATGGCCCCGACCGTGGTCGAGTGGCCGGACGGGCGGGTCGCCATGCTGGGGTCGGGCGGGTCCAACCGCATCCGCACCGCGCTGGCGCAGACCATCCGGCGCATTCTTGACGACGGCGCCTCGCTGGAGGAAGCGGTGGAGGCGCCGCGCGTCCATGTCGAGGGCGCGCGCGAACCGCGCGTCGATTTTGAGGACCGCTTCCCGGAAGGTGAGCGCGAAGCGCTGCTGGCCGCCTTCCCGGAGGCGCGGCCCTGGGCGCGGGATTCCATGTTCTACGGTGGAGTCCACGCGGTTTCGCGAGATGCGAAGGGCGGCGTGCAGGCGGCGGGCGACCATCGCCGCGCCGGTGCGGTGCGGATGGGCTGAGGCCTGCTCCGCGTCGATCACGTTCCTGCTTATTGCCCGACGCGGCGTTTCCGGCGACCATTCGGCTGAAGCCGATGAACAGCCGGAGGGAGTCCCATGTCCGATCTCGTATTCTGGGCGGTGCTGAGCGCGCTGCTCGTCGCCGTGATGTGGGTTCCCTACATCCTCGACCGGATCATGATCCGCGGCCTGACGGGCGCGATGGGCACGCCAAACAGCAATCGGCCTGGGCCCAGCGGCAGATGCGGGCGCATACGGTCGCGATCGAGACCATGGCGGCCTTCGGCCCGATCGCCGTCTTCGCGCATCTGACCATCCCGGACGATTCCACGGCTGGTACGCTGGCGATGACCTATTTCCTGGGTCAGTTCGCCCATTACGTCGTCTACACGCTGGGCATTCCCTATGTGCGCACCCTGTCTTTCGCAGTCGCCTCGCTGTCGATTCTGGCGCTGGGCCTACGGGTGCTGACGGCGCTCTGAGCCTTTAGAACAGCCCGCGCCGGAGCAGGTTCAGCCCTGCGATGCAGAGCACGATCAGGGTCAGGCGGCGGAACGTCTTCTGCTCCAGCCGATCCTGAAACGCCAGCCCCAGCGCCATGCCGATCAGCGCGGGGACGACCAGCGCCAGCGACAAGGGCGTCGTTTCCTCGTTGAGGACGCCCGACCGCAGATGCGCCGCCGTCAGGATCACCCCGCCAACTAGGAAGGAGACGCCCTGCGCCCGCACCTGCTTGACCTTCGGCGTGTCCAGCGCGATCAGATACATCAGGATCGGCGGCCCCCAGACTCCTGACAAGCCGCCGCAAAAGCCGGAGACTAGCCCGACGCCGAACTCCACCGGTTTGCGCGCGCCATCGGGCGAGGGCGGCTTCCAGCCGAGAAGCTGGACGATCCCGAACCCTGTCACCACCACGCCGAGGAACAGGAACAGCACTTCGTCCGGAATGATCGCCGCCAACTGCGCGGTCAGGGCTATGGTGACGAAAACCATTCCAATCAGCAGTCGGAACTCCCAGAACGTCTCCCAGGCCGCGCCGACGCCCTGCCGGAAGGTCTGCCAGAGATTGGTGATGAAGACGGGCAGGATCAGCGCCGCCAACGCGGTGTGCGCTGGCAGGAAGGACCCGAGGCCTGAAATCGCGATCATCGGCAGGGCGAATCCGACCGCGCCCTTGGTGAACCCGCCGAACAGCATGATCGCCGTCGCGATCAGCAACGTGGCCTGGCCGTAGGTGTCGAGCAGCGCGTCCATCAGGTTGGCCTCGTCGCAAAAACAAGAATGAAGACCCGCGGTCTATAGCATGGCGAAGCGGGACCTCGCCGGCGAAATTTCGACGCCGTCGGCAGGGCGGAATTTTTCAGGCGAGAGTAATAAAATTCCGTATGAAGCAAAAAAGCATCGCGAATCTTGCGCAAGTGGCTTGACCCCGCCGCCGCGCCCGGCTAGGCGTGTTGCGGCTGCGAAGTCGTGCTGCGTCCGCGAGACGCGTGCGGGGACGTGGCGCAGGATGTCCCAGCGTCCAAAGGGTGGCGCTGGTCCGACCGAGGAGAGTAGAAATGTCCGCCCAGGCGCAAGCGATCGAGGCTGAAGATATGACCGCGACCCCCAAGCTGACCGACCTTTCCGACGCCGCGCT
>QKHF01000086.1 GCA_003250135.1 Paracoccaceae bacterium
TTCGTCGTTCACCGCGATCCTGAGAGCCTGGAAAGAGCGGGTCGCGGGGTGAGGCTGGCCGGGGCGCTGGCGCGGCATCACGCCGGCGATCACTTCGGCCAGACGACTCGTGGTCTCGATCGGCTCATTCGTCCTCGCGTGGACTATGGCCTTGGCGATGCGGCGCGCGGCGCGCTCCTCGCCATAGTGATAGAAGATGTCCGCCAGCGCGCGCTCGTCCGCCCGGTTGACGATGTCCGCCGCGGACGGCCCGGCGCGCTCCATGCGCATGTCCAGAGGGCCGTCTTTCTGGAAGGAGAACCCGCGCGCCGCCTCGTCGATCTGCATCGAGGAGACGCCGATATCCAGCGCGACGCCCTGCAATTGCGGCGCCCCGACCGAGGCCGCCAGTTCGTCCAGTTCGCCGAAGCGGCCTTCGACCAACTCCAGCCGCCCGCCGTAAAGCGTGGCCCACTCCAGTCCGCGGGCGATGGCCTCCGGGTCGCGATCCACGCCGATCACCCGGTCGGCGCCCGCCGCGAGCATGGCGCGGGCGTAGCCGCCGGCGCCGAAGGTGCCGTCCAGATAGACGCCGCCTCGCGCGGGATCCAGCGCCGCGATGACCTCCTGCAAAAGAACTGGCTCGTGAAGCTGCTCGGCCCGGGCCAGCGCCGCCTGCGCCTCAGCCTCGGAACCGGGTGCGCGGGCGGCGGCCATCATGACCCATCCCCCGCGGGTTTCAAGCCGCCCCAAGGCAGCTTGCCCACATTCGCCTGCGCCACCCCGCGCATCGCGTCGCGATGTCTGGCGTAGAGGTCCGGCGACCAGATCTGGAAGGTCTTGCCTAGGCCGACGAACACGGCCTCGCCCTCGATCTCGGCCCGCTCGATGAACTCGGCGGGCAGCACGATTCGCCCCTCGGGGTCCAGCGAGACGAGCTTGGCGCGGCCCAGCACCTGACCGGCCAGCGCCTCATATTCCTCGGACAGGGGATTGAGCTGGTCGAGCTGCGCGGCGAGCTGCTCCAGCCGGCCATAGCCGTAGCCTTCGACGCAAGGCTGCTCACGCAGGGTCGGGCCGAGTACGACGCCGGGTTCGGCCTCGCGCTCAAGCACCTTGCGGAAGGTCGCGGGGATCGAGACCCGCCCCTTCTTGTCGACCTTGTGAGTCGAGGAGGAGATGAAGAGCTTCATCTATTCGACCCGCGCGCCACACACTCCGAAGGCCCGCCGGGTCGCCGTCGCGCTGCTGGAACCGAGCTTTGGGCCCTTAGTGAAAACGGCGGGCCGCGCTCTTGGTCGCGATCCCGCCGCCTGCCTCAATCACTCGTTCCGACCTCGCGTCCGCTACGCACCCACCGGGCCGGTTACTCTTTTTATCGGACACAGCGCCGGGCCTGTATGAACCTGCCGTAAATGGATCAATCCGACGCCCCGTTCCGTACGAATGGTGTAGCATGGGATGAGATGGGAAACAAAGACATTTTTTGGGACTACATGTGGATTTCTGAAATTCGACCAATGGGTTGCGACATTTTGTGAAAGCAGTTTTCGGGCAAAAATCCCACGATTAGTGCCGCGCCACAAAATAAACACAATATATGGACGTGCGAGACTAAACCTTGCCTGTGGATAAGCCTGTGAACGCGCGCCCATGAATTCCCACGGCAAATCCCATGCTGTCCCAAATACGGGCCAGAATGGGACGAGATGGGTAGGGAATAGATTCGCGAATGCGGCAGCGCCGCGGCCGGCCCTAGCGCGCCATGCCGCCCATTGCGCCGGCTATGCCGCCGCCCAGCGCCTGCACGCCGCCCGAGACGGTGCGGGCCGGCGCGGTGAAAATGCTGCCGCCGCCTCCACCGCCTCCGCCTGAGAAGCTGGGCATGGAGAACCCGCCCCCGCTGGAGCCGGGCGAACTGGTGAAGGACAGGCTCGCCTGCCGGAAACAGTAAGTCGGACTGGCCGCGCAGGTTTTAACGTTCTGAAACGTGCCACCCATCACAACGAACAGCGCGCCGCCGACGAAGATCACGCCGGCCAGCACCCACGCGCCCAAGGAACTGTCATTTGTCCGATTCGACATGCGCGCCCTCCCGGCGAGCAATTCACCAGAACAACCTACACGAATAGCCCCTCAAATCAGCATAAATTTTAGGCGTTAGCGGAGGTAAGGCGTCAGACGGCCTGTAAGCCGGGTTCTGTCCCCCTTGTTCGAAGACAAGGATAGATGGCCATTCATCTGGACCGGCCGTCGCCGACCGGTTCTCGCAGTCTACCCGGATGGCGGGGCTGGAACGCCCCTGCGGCCTGAACCGCAGCCATCCCTATTCGACCTTGCTCCCAGCGGGGCTTGCCGCGCCGCCCCCGTCGCCGGGGGCGCGGTGGGCTCTTACCCCACCGTTTCACCCTTGCCGGTTGGAGATCTCCCTCCGCCCGGCGGTCTGTTTTCTGTGGCGCTTTCCCTCGGGTTCGGGGCGAACCCCTCCCCGGCCGGGCGTTACCCGGCGCCGCGTCCCAGTGGAGCCCGGACTTTCCTCACGTCTTCTCCGAAGAGAATACCGCGCAGCCATCCGGCCGTCTGACGCGGCTGACATATGATTTCGGCGCCGGATGGTCAAACTCTGAACGCGCGTCGCGCATAGGCTTGGCCATTCACAGGCGGCGTTTGGGCGCGTCGCGCCCCGCCCCGCCCTCAGAGACACTGGGGTTGAACCTGCGCCCTGTCACACCCCATGTGTATATGCTGCATCGCACAAAATCCGAAAGGAGGCGACCGATGCCCGCAGATTCCAGCGCGCCGACATCCGTGAAGAAAGGGTGGCGGCGCTTTCCGGCCACTGAAACCTCGGTCGGCGGCGTGCTCTTCGTGCCTCCGGGCCGCAAAAGGCTGCCGCTCGTGGTGGCGCTGCATGGCTGCAACCAGAACGCGGCGGATTTCGCGATGGGCGCCGGCTTCGCCGAGCTGGCGGAGCAGGAAGGTTTCGCCGTCCTGTTCCCCGAGACCACGCGCACGCGGGAAAGCGTCGAGTTCAACCCGTTCGGCTGCTGGATCTGGTGGGCGAAGGAGAATCAGGCCCGCGGCGGCCAGACCGCGCAGGTCATTGAGTTGATCGACCGGGCGAAGGAGGCGAGCAGCCGCCTGTCGGCCGGCCGCGTCTACGTCGCCGGGTTTTCCTCGGGCGCGGCGATGGCCGCCATTCTGGGCTGCGTTTATCCAGACTATGTCGCCGCCTTCGCCTCGCATGCAGGCGTCGCCTTCGCCGCCGCCGAGGCCGCGACGCCGACCGAGGCCGGCCTGCTGGTGGCGGAGCTTGAGGGCAAGCCGGTGAACAAGAAGGCGTTCACGCCGCTGAACCTCGGCAAGATCAAGGCCTGGAGCAAGGGCGCGATGTCGGCGATGAAAGAGGCGGAGGCGGCCGGCGAACACAAGGCGATGAAGGCGCTGGAGGCGCGCGGCGAGGCCGAGGGCGAGGTGCCCGCGCTGATCGTGCATGGCGATCGGGACGACGTCGTGGACCGGACCAACGCCAAGGTGCTGCTGTACCAGGTGCTGCGGATCGCCGACATCGTCGACACCGGCGCCAACGACCAGTCCGTCAACAAGCGAGCGAATTCGAAGACGGAGAAGACCGGCGGCTCGGGCGATTACAAGATGACGACGTGGGAGTATCACGACTCCAAGGACCGGCTGGTCGCGCGGCGGGTCAAGATCGGACGACTGGGCCACGCGTGGTCGGGCGGCAGTCCAGCCGGCACCTATACCGACCCCGAGGGGCCGAACGCGACCCAACTGACCTGGGACTTCTTCAAGGCGATGCTGGAACGCGAGTAGCGGGTCGGAGCGGGATCAGCGCCGGACTGGCCAACGAGCCGCCAGTTCCTCCGCCTGCCGGACTGCCTCCGCACACAGCGGCGCGCCAACCTCGAACGGGCGGAAGCGGCGCTGGAAGGCGGTCAGCACGGCGCGGGTCGCGTCGTCCATCGCGCTGGTTTCCTCCACCCGATAACCGAGGGCGCGGGCGGCGCGCTGGAAGGCGGCGACAGTCGCCGCATCCTCGGCGGGGACGCTAGAGGGTTCGGAATCGACCCAGACTGACAGGCCGCTCCGAGCCAGCCGCCGCCAGTCGAACTTCTCTCCCGGGTCCACCTTTCGGTCGGGCGCCACGTCGGAATGGGCGAGGATATTCTCGGGCGGGATGGCCCAGCGCTCCATGATCGCGGCGAGCAACTTCTCCAGCGCCGCCATCTGCGTCTCCGGAAACGGTGGCGAGCCGCCCGGCGGGCCGGGATTGTCCAGCTCGATCCCGATGGAGACGTCGTTGAGGTTGTCATGCGCGCGCCAGGCGGAGACGCCTGCATGCCAGGCGCGCATCTCCTCGTCCACCAGCGCCTCCGCCACGCCGTTCGCCGAAATCAGCCAATGGGCGCTGACCTGAGCCTCTGGATCGCAGAGCCGGGCGCGCGCCGCCGCCAGCGGCATCTCGGTGTAGTGCAGGATCACGAACGAGGGCCGGACGCCCGCCGGCCGCGGTCCGAAATTGGGCGAGACGCTCATGCGCGCCTCACGCGCTGGTTCAGAAGGTGGACTCCGCCGCCGATCAGCAGCCCCCAGACCGCGGCGCTCAGCCCGAACATGGAGACGCCCGACGCGGTCACGAGAAAGGTGATCGCTGCGGCCTCCCGGTACTCCGGGACCTCCAGCGCCGCGGCCGTGGAGTTGATGAAGACCCCCATCAGCGCGACGCCCGCCAGCGTCCCCAATACCAAGGGCGGCGCCAGCCCGGCGAAGCTGGTGATGACCCCGGCGAAGAGGCCGAACAGGCAATAGACCGCGCCCGCAACGACCGCCGACCAGTAGCGGCGAGCGGGATCGGGGTGCGAATCCTCATTGGCGCACATCGCGGCGGTGATCGCGGCGAGGCAGGTGGCGGGCGCGCCCAAAGGCGCCGAGGCCACGCTGAAGCCGCCGACGGTGGTCAGAAGCGGCCCCGGCGGCGAGGTGAAGCCGTAGCTCTTCAGCACCGCGACGCCGGGAATGTTCTGCGTCGCCATGGTGATGATGAAGAGAGGCAGACCGACGCCAAGCAGGTCGCCCATCGAGAACTCGGGCCGGATCAGAACAAGCGGCGAGATCAGCGCCTCCGGCGCAGGAATATGAAAATCGGCGCTATAGGCCGTGACCAGCGCCGCGACGAGCACCGCCGCAGGCGTGGCGAACAGGCGGTTGACCTGCTTGACCGCGAACCATGTCAGCACGATGGGCAGCGCGTATTCCGGCGTCACGGCGATCGCCTTGAAGGGAACCGCACAAAGCGCCAGCAGCACGCCGCCCAGCATCGCCTGCGCCAGCGGCGCCGGGATCGAACCCGCCATCCTCCCCAACGGGCGCCACAGCCCGGCGATCACTGTCAGCGCGCCGGCGAACAGGAATGCGCCCACGGCGCCGGCGAAGCCATTCTCGGGCGCAGCGACCACGGCCAGGAAGGCGGCGCCGGGCGTCGACCACGCCACCGAGATCGGCTGCTTTTTCCACAGGCCCAGCGCGATCCCCGCCAGCCCCATCGCGATCGCGGCCGACATCAGGGCCGAGGCGGCCTGCGCCTCGTCCGCGCCGACATTCACAACGCCCTGCAGCAGAATGGGGAACGAGCTGAAGAAGCCGACGACCGCGACGACGAAGCCGGTGGAAAGGTTCTGGACGGATGGAGGGCTGTCGCTCATGTCGTCCCGGTCTGGCGCCGACGTCGCGCCCGTGCTTGCCTTTCAGCGCACGGAATCACGAGGGCTCGCCAATGTCCACCACCCACCCGCTTCAAAACCGCGTAGCGCCCGATAGCGCGATCTGCAAGCATTCCGCGCGGGGGCTGTTGATGGGCAATCGCGGCGGCCGGCTGCACGGGCCGGACCAGCAGCTGGGGACGCGGCGCTGGGCGTCGAAGGCATGGATCGCCTGCCGCCTTTCGTTCAAGGGTCGCGAGCGCTCGGTGATGGGCGACAGCTACACCGAACTGTTCTTCCTCGATGAGGCGACCGCGCTCGCCGCCGGGCACCGCCCTTGTTTCGAGTGCCGCCGGGCGGAGGCGGTTGCGTTCAGCGAAGCATGGGCGAAGGCGCACGGCCTGCCG
>QKHF01000241.1 GCA_003250135.1 Paracoccaceae bacterium
CGTCGCCCAGCGCGTCCGTGCCGTAGAGCGCGTCGTAGAGCGAGCCCCAGCGCGCATTGGCGGCGTTCAGCGCATAGCGCGCGTTCATCACCGGCACCACCAGCTGCGGCCCGGCGACGCTGGCGATCTCGGGGTCGACATTCGTTGTCTCGACCGAAAAGTCCGGTCCCTCGGGAGCGAGGTAGCCGATCTCGGACAGGAACGCCTTGTACTCGGCCGCGTCGATCGGCCGGGCTTTTCGCGCCCGGTGCCAGGCGTCGATCTCCGCCTGCATCCGGTCGCGCACCGCCAACAGGCCCTGATTGCGCGGGGCGAGATCGGCGACCAGCGCGCCAAAGCCGTTCCAGAACCGACTGGAATCGACGCCTGTTCCCGGAAGCGCCTCCGCCTCGATGAACTCGTGTAGCTCGCGCGCGACGTTCAGACCCGCGACCTCGATCCGGTCAGCCATGGCCGCCCTCTCCTCTCCGTGCTTCAGCGCTGCAACATTATCGTTCTGATAGCGCGCTTTATGGCCAGTGGACCGGATTGTAGCGGGCTTTTCTGTCAGGTGAGATATGGGGCGCCGCTCTGTCGCAGCCGAGCGCCGGGCCTCGCGGCCGCCGCTATCCGCCAGCCTGCCCTGAAAAAGGTCGCTCGGGCGCATCGCAGGGGATTGAACGCGCCGACGATTTCACCGAGATCAGTTCAATGGTCTCAATCCTGTTTTTCGCCACCGCGATCGGCCTTTTCGCCTGGCTGACGCTATCGCGCGCCGGCAAGAGCGAGGCGTGGTCCGCCGCGGTCGCGCCTCTGGCGTCGATCATCGGTTCGGGCTTCCTGATCTCCGCGCCGTTGCTGGGGCGCCTGTTGGGCGGCTACGCGCCTCTCGGCATGGCCGCGCTGTTGCTGCTGGCCGCGGGATTTGGCGGCGCCGTGCGGCACAATATCAGCCGGGTTGAGATGGCCGCCTTTCCGCCGCGGCTGGCGCGCTGGCTCGACCGGCTTTCCGAACTGGCGCTGATCTTCGCCTATCTGGTGTCCGTCGCCTACTACCTCTCGCTGCTGGCCGCATTCGTGACCCGTCTGGCCTTCGGCGCGCCGGATCGGGCGCTGGGTCCGTGGATCGCGACGGCCCTGATCGCGCTGATAGCGGGACTCGGCTGGTCCGGCGGCCTGCTCCGCGTCATCAAGGTCGAGGCGAAGGTCGTCGCGGTTAAACTGGCCATCATTTCCGGATTCCTGGCGGCGCTGGCCTGGGGCGGCTTTGAGCGGTGGTCGGACGGCGGCGCGGCGGCGATGGTTCCGCTGGAGGGCCACTTCGAGGCCTCGGCGATTCCGGTTCTGCTCGGGCTTCTGATTGTCGTGCAAGGCTTCGAGACCTCGCGCTATCTGGGCGAGGAGTTCGACGCCGAAACGCGCATCCGGACCATGCGGCTGGCCCAGAACGTGGCCGCGGCGATCTACCTGACGTTCTTCGTGCTGATGCTGCCGCTCCTGCCAGAGACGCTAGACGTCGCTGGCGAGACCGCGATCATCTACGCCGCCGCCGCTGTCGGCGCGATCCTGCCGCTCATGTTGACGATC
>QKHF01000209.1 GCA_003250135.1 Paracoccaceae bacterium
CAAGGCTCGAAAGGCCGAAAATCTAGTCGCCGTGGTTACATGGTGGTTACGCGAAAATTGCGCATCCGCACTTATGAGCGCTAAGTCATTGAAATCATTGGTGCCGGCTGAGGGACTCGAACCCCCGACCCCCTGATTACAAATCAGGTGCTCTACCAGCTGAGCTAAGCCGGCTCCATGCGGGTCTCAATAGCTGCGCGGGCGGTTCGGTTCAAGCGGCGCGCAGCGGATCCGATCGACACTCTGTCACCGGCCGAAGATGCCTTTCAGCGCGCCGCCGATCGGGTCGCTGGCCGGCTTTTCCTGCGTCGCGTCGCCCGAGGTCGAGCCGCCGCCGAGCAATCCTTCGACGGCGCCGCCCAGCGCGCCTCCGACGCTGGTTCCGACATCCTTCGCCACGCCGCCGGCGCCTTGCGTGACGCCCAGCGCGGTTCCGGCCAGCGAGGCCGGGTCTGTGATAATGCCGCCGATCGCCCCCGCCAGATCCGGGGCGTATTTCGGCTTGGACCACGGACCCGTGATCATGACCGGCACCGCGACGCCCGCGAGGCTCGCATCCCCGCCCTGGCCCTTCAGCGAGGCGACCGCCCGCGGCGTCACCCGGTAGTTCAACGTCCGGCCGCCGATATCGATCGACCCGGCGCCGTTCGCGCGCAGCAATGGGCCGAGAAAGATCATGTCATTGTTCGTCGCCACGCCGTCCTTGATCGCGAAACTGGCGGAGATTTCAGCGAAATCCGTCTTCTGCGATTCCGAGCTGCGGCCGAGGAATGCGTCGGCGGCGTTACGCGCCATGGCGGCGAGATTGATCCCAAGGATCGCGCCGTCGGTCAGCTTGACTGAGCCCGACCCGTCAAGACTGTTCATGATCCCATCGACGCTCGCGCCTTGCCCGGTGACGTCGACGGAGGCGGCGCCGATCCCCTCCAACCGATCGAAATCCGCGAGCGACGCCAGCAGAGTCAGCAAATGCACGCTGTCGACCTTCAGATTGGCAGCCACCGCCGGGACGCCCGACCCGTCGATGCGGAGGGAGCCGGCCGCGCCGCCGTCGAACATCTGCAGCTTGTTGATGGTGATCGTCAGAACGCCGTCGCGCAGCCGCGCGCGGAGATCGGCGTCGCGGACCGCGCCCTTGTCCAGCTTGATCGACTGCGCCCGGATCGAGACGTCGGCGTCCGCAGCCTTCAGGCCCGTCAGGTCGATCGGCTCCGTGCTCCAGCCCTGCGATCCACCGCCAGACCCGCCGCCAGAGCCCCCGCCCGTGTCGCCGCGCATGTAGGGAGAAAGGTCGAGATCGTCCGCCATCAGCGCCGCGGTGATCATGGGACGCGCGCCCGCCACATCGACCGTGGCGTCGCCAGAGACGGTCTGGCCGTCCAGCGTCAGCGCGAGGCCTGACAGCGCCGCACGCGCGCCGTTGAAGGCGAGTTGCCCATCCAGCGCCGCGCTCTTCAGTGTGCCCTCTGGAGCGTTCACCGGTCCGGCGCCCAAGGCCGCCAGCAGCGCCGGGATGTCGGGAACAGACGCGCTGATCTCGCCCTTCGCCGAGGGCGGGTCGCCTTTTTCGGTCGTCTCTACAACGCCCTTGAAAGCCAGCTGCGCCCCACCGAACCCGACCGAAAGGTCCGCCTGCGCCGCCTCGCCCGCGACCAGCTTCGCCGGCGTGGCCAGGTTCAGCGACAGGCGGACATCCTGATCATTGAACACGCCCGAGCCTTCGATCTGGAGGGGGTCGTTCGGGTCCTCCAGCGTCGCGGCGAGCGACAGGTCCCGCGTGGCGAAGGAGGCGCCGGTGGCGCGATTGTCATAGGTGATCGCGGCGTTCTCCAGCACCAGCCGCACGCGGCCCAACCGCTCCAGCCCGTCGCCGTCGCCGCCCCCATGCTCTCCGGCCTCACGTGCTTCGGAGGCGGTCTCTTCCGGCTCGATCGCCCAGTTGGGCCGCCCGTCCGACGCGACCTCCAGCGCCACGGTGGCGTCGGTCAGGCGAATTTCCTCGATCTCGATACGGCCCGAGAGAAGCGGCGCGACGCGCACGCCGACGCTCGCCTCTCCAATGGTGATCAGGTTCTCTTTTGACGCCCAGTCCGCGTTGGAGAGCGCCGCTTTCGACACCGTCGCGCCCAGCACCGGGTAGAGCGAGGGCGACACCTCGCCTGCGATGGTCAATTCGCGGCCCGTCGACTTCCTGACCTCTTCCGAGGCGATGGCGGCCAGCTTGTCGGCCGGGATCAGAAACAGCGCTGCGACGCCGCCGCCGATGGCGACGACAAGAAGAACGGCAAATGCGATAAGAAGATATTTGATCAGCTTCATCTCAGGGCTCCGGGGAGGACCTTACCCGCGAGAATGCGCGGGCCAGTTGGGTTCCGATTCTCGGTCGATCTTGTTCAAACTTTGCGACGCTTCTGAGATAGCGCGCAAACAGGAACGCGCAAGTGTCAGTGGTGACGGCCGACGCCGGGCCGATAGGCGCCCAGCGTGCGGATCAGGATCGCCACAGGGACCAGGCCGACCAGCATGATGGCCAGAGCGGCGGGGGCGGCCTGCTCCAGCTGCTCCAGCGAGGCGTAGGTGTAGACGCGGGTCGCCAGCGTGTCGAAATCGAACGGACGCAGGATCAGCGTCGCGGGCAGCTCCTTCGCGGCGTCGACGAAGATCAGCAGCGCGGCGGTCAGCACCGAGCCCTTGATGATCGGCAGGTGCACGCGGCGGAGCGCGCCGCCCTTGGTCTCTCCCAAAGTGCGCGCCGCCATCTCCATCGACGGCGTCACCCGCCCGAAGGCGCTGTCGATGGCGCCATAGGCGATGGCCGAGAACCGGGCGACATAGGCGTAGATCAGCCCCGCCGCGCTCCCGGTCAGAATCAGCCCGGTGGCGAGGCCGAACCAGTCGTTCGCGGCGCTGGCGATCATCCGGTCCAGCGCGGCTGCGGGCACGATCACGCCCACCGCCAGCACGGCGCCCGGCGCGGCGTAGCCGATGGTCGCCGCCTGGCCCAGACGCCGGGGCAGGGGGGAGCGCGAGCTGCGCGCGCCATAGACCAGAAACAGTCCCGCGCCCGCCGCGATCGCCGCCGCCAGCCCGGCCAGCCAGGCCGTGTTGATCAGGGCGGCCCAGAAGTCAGGCTCCAGCCACTGCTCCAGATGGCCGAGCGCGCGCCAGCCGATCACGCCGACAGGAACCAGAAAGCCCAGCGTCAGCGGCAGCGCACAGCCAATGAAGGCTATCCAGCGCCAGAACGGGGACATCTCCTCCCGCATGATCGGGCGATAGCGGCGCGACATGTTGTGATAGCGCCGCCCGCGCCGCCCGGCGCGCTCCAACCCCACCAGCGCCAGAACGAACAGCAGCATGACCGAGGAAATCTGCGCCGCGCCGCCCACGTTCGAGCTTTCCATCCAGATCGCGAACACGCCGGCCGTCAGCGTCGGCACCGCGAAATAGTCCACTGCGCCGAAATCGTTCAGCGTCTCCATCATCGCGATGGCCGCGCCCGCCGCCACCGCCGGGCGGGCCAGCGGCAGGGCGACGCGGAAGAAGCAGGACCACGGGCCTGCGCCCAGTGAGCGCGAGACCTCCAGCGCGCAAACCGACTGCTCTCGAAACGCCGAGCGCGCCAGAAGGTAGACATATGGGTAGAGCGACAGCGTCAGCACGAAGGCCGCTGACCAGATGGAACGGATCTCGGGGAACCAGTAGTCGCGCGCATTGCGCCAGCCGAACGCTTCTCGCATCGCGGTCTGAACCGGCCCGGCGTATTCCAGAAGCTCCACCAGCGCATAGGCCCCGATATAGGCGGGCACGGCCAGCGGCGCGAGCAGGGCCCAGTCGAACACCGCGCGCAGGGGAAAGCGCTTCATGGTCACCAGCCACGCGGCGCCGGCGCCGATCGCCGCCGTCCCCAGTCCGACCAGCGCCATCAGCGTCAGCGTGTTGCCGAGGTAGCGGGGCAGAGCGGTGGCGATCAGATGCGGCCAGATATTCTCTCGTGGGAACAGGGCCAGCCAGCCGACCGCGATCAGCGGCGCGGCCACCAGCAGCGCCAGGATAAGCGCGCCCAGCGTCCAGCCGTCGAAGCGCGGCCGCCACAGCCGTGCGCCATGGCTGACGGGCGCGCCCCCGCCATCCGCGGCGGTGGTCATCAAGATACCTTAGCGTTTTGCTTGGTCATGCCCGCTAGATAGGGCCAAGCGGACGGAAATGTCCAGCCGCCGGGGCGCGCCACCCCGGCGGCGCGGAGACAATCTCAGCCGGTGGCCTTCGCCTTGGCCAGATCCTTGGTCACCAGCTTGTGGTACTTGGGATAGTGTTTCTCCATATCCTTCAGGACCTTGTCGTATTCCTTGGTCTTCGCGAGCGTCTCTGACAAGCGCTGCAGCGTGTCGGGCGACAGCGAGTTCTTGCCGCCTTTCTTGGCGGCGTTCTTGATGTCGTTGCAGGTCGCCTTGACCGTGTCGTTCATCGTTTTCATCAGCTTGATCGCGCCGTCCTTCGCCGGAACATCGCGGTTCCGCACTGTCTGCTGACCCACGATCATTTTCTCGGTGACTTTCTTCTTCTTGTCCTTCACGTCCTTCAGGAATTCCTCGACGCTCTTGATGTTTTCCTTCATCTGATTGGCGAGGAAAGGAAGCCTCTCTAATTCTTGCAGTTCGCCTTTCGGCTTCTCTAGGGCGTCAAGCTCGTCGGTCGCGAACTTCTCGGTCTCCTGTGCGCCCAAAAGGTCTTTCACGTCGATGGCTGCGGCTTTCGTCAGCGTCTCGAGTCGTTTCAACATCTCAGCAGCCTGCTTCCTGGAAGAACTGACTGAGGCGACCTGGCCGACGCCGACTTCGCGGATCTTCTTGAAGAACGCGTCGAGGCGGGCGATCTCGTCCTTGCCAAGAAGCTCCTTGGCGTCATCATCATTGGGGATAACGTCGCCGCGCCAGCCCTGATGCGCTGCAAGGTCGCCGCCCCATTTCTGCAAATCCCCGACCATCGCCACCCCCATGGCGTAGGACTGGTCGATGCGGAGATGCAGCGCCTTGATCTCCTTCTCGTTCTTGGGCTTGTGCTTGAGTTTGCGCAGCGACTTCATGTCGTCGGTGGCCTTCTTCAGCGCGGTCTTCATGTCCGCGAAGCTTTTTTTCACCGCCTCGGCATAGGCCTTCTCTTCCGCCAGATAGATCTTTCCCTGAGCCTTGATCATCTCCTCCATCCGCTTGGAGACCTGAATGCGGATGCCGCCCTTCTGGTTGTCCGGCGCCTTACGGTACAGTGGAAGCGACGACCCGACGGCCTTGGAGAGGGGATCTTTGATTTCAAGCTTGGTGAATTTCATCGGGTCGGCTCCGGTTGTCGGGAAAGACGGGTTGGATTGTATCGAGAGGTCGAGTCTCGTCGGGAAGGCGCGTAGGTCAACCTTTCATTGTGCGCCTGTCAGGTATTTGAACTGGTGCGCATGTCGTTGACCCTCAGACCCACCCCCGGTAGGGTCCGCGCGCCGCGCGAGGGGCGGCGATACGGGTGCGCCTGACATGTCTGACAACGCCAATTCCGGCGCGGCCAAGCCGCGTTCGTTTCAGGAGCTGATCCTGCGCCTGTCCGCCTACTGGGCGGCGAAGGGCTGCGCGGTTTTGCAACCCTATGACATGGAGGTGGGCGCGGGCACCTTTCACCCGGCCACCACGCTGCGCTCTCTGGGGCCGACCCCGTGGGCCGCGGCTTATGTGCAGCCCTCGCGCCGCCCGACCGACGGGCGCTACGGCGAGAACCCCAACCGGCTGCAGCACTACTACCAGTACCAGGTGCTGATCAAACCCAGCCCGCCGGACCTTCAGGCGCTTTATCTCGGCAGTCTTGAGGCGATCGGCATCGACATGAAGATGCATGACATCCGCTTCGTCGAAGATGACTGGGAAAGCCCGACGCTGGGCGCATGGGGCCTCGGCTGGGAGGTCTGGTGCGACGGCATGGAGGTCAGCCAGTTCACCTATTTCCAGCAGGTCGGCGGGCATGACTGCCGTCCGGTCTCGGGCGAGCTGACCTACGGGCTGGAGCGTCTGGCGATGTA
>QKHF01000261.1 GCA_003250135.1 Paracoccaceae bacterium
AGATGATCTGGCCGAAGTCTCTCACGCGCCCTGAGTGGCCGCACGACGGCCAGTCGCAGTAAAGGTCATAGAGGCTGCGTCATGGCCGAATATTATCACCGTTCTGTTACCCGAATCTGGTATCGTCGGCGTCGCGCAACAATGGCCCCAGCCCCCAGTAGCGAGGCTCCCCCAATGACGACGATGGATAGGAAAACCGTATTACGGCGCATCAACGATAAATATGCGTCACATGGATGCGTCGCGACCTTCAATGGCAAGGGCGGCGTGGACGTCGTTTGCCAGGTGCTTGGCCCGATCCGCCGCCACGCGAAATTGCGCGATCTGGCCACGGAGTTGAGCGTGCTGGCCCCCGGCGAGGAGATGAAACCAGTCATGCCTCAGTTTGCGCGGCGGTGAGCATCAGCCTCAGCGAAAGCCAAGCTTGAGGCGCCCCATCTGAACTGGTCCACCG
This sequence comes from Paracoccaceae bacterium, assembly GCA_003250135.1. Classification (GTDB taxonomy): domain Bacteria; phylum Pseudomonadota; class Alphaproteobacteria; order Rhodobacterales; family Rhodobacteraceae; genus SZUA-547. The sequence continues at coordinate 455 of QKHF01000261.1, forward strand.
GGGCTGTCAGACACTTTCTAACGAGTCTTCGCTAATCGGGTTGTGAATGTGAAGTCCTTCAGGCGGCGTCGTCGCTCGGGCTGATCTGCGGGCAGGCAGGCTTCACTCTTCGCTCCGTGGTCGGCGCTCCCTTTGAGTTTGGGGGCCGCCACAAGTTGGGGCCAGATCGGGTCGGCGCATCAATCTCAAAGTTCCGTGCTTTCCATCTGGTATGACGGAAGCGACAACTAGTTCGACGATGTCGCCGGGCCCGGCGTCCTGCCGGACATATCCGCCTTCGCGGATCCTTATTATGGTCCTGTCGTCTCTCCCTCCCGTGGTTTGGCCGCGTCAGGCGACGGCCGCGCTGCGGCTGGTCTGGAATGCGGTCCCGTCGACCCACATCCTGTGCAGGATCACCGCCAGCCGGCGGGCGACCGCGACCTGCGCGCGGCGGGCGCCCCGGCGGCGGGCGACGGCGACGCCCCAGCGCTTCAGCCAGGTCCACCGCCGCACCCGCGTTAGCAGCACCGTCGCCGCCTCGCAGAGCAAGGATCGCATCATCCGGTCTCCGCACTTCGTGATCCGGCCGTTTCGATCCGTCTCGCCGGAGGCGTATTTGCGCGGCGTCAGACCAAAATGCGCGCCCAGCAATGACGACTTCCGGAACCGGCCAGGGTCCTCGACCGCCGTGCGGTAGGCCAGCGCCGTCACCGGACCGACGCCCGGCGCGGTCATGAGCCGCTGGCAGACCGGATCCGCTTTGGCGGCCTCCAGCACCAGACGGTGCAGATCGGCGAGGCGATCGACCACCTCCCGCCGCGTGCGCAACACGGCCATGACAGTCTCCTCCAGGATGGCGTCGCCCTCGACGAGTTCGCCCACGCGGGCCTCAAACCGGCCCACAGCGACCCGTCCGACCTTCCGGCCAAACGCCTTCAGGATCCCGCGCAGATGATTGTCCAGCGACGCGCGTGTCTTCACCAGCATCGCCCGGCTGCGCAGAAGCGCTCGCAGCTTGTGCGTCTCCTGACTCTTGACGTGGACCGTGCGGAACCAGCCCGCCTGCAACGCCCAGGCGATGTTGCGGGCGTCGATCCGGTCGGTCTTCACCGGCATC
>QKHF01000069.1 GCA_003250135.1 Paracoccaceae bacterium
ACCAGAACCGGATCGCCTCGTGGCTCACATCGATCCCGCGCTCGTGCAGAAGGTGCTCCACATTCCGCAGCGAGAGAGGAATACGGATGTACAACATCACCGCCAGGCGGATGACGTCGGGGCTGGTCTTGAATTACTTGGAGAGGTGCGCTTACTCATGCGTTGACGCTAGGAGGGCGCCCTCCCCGCCTCTGGGTGAGCTCTCCTAAAAAGACATCGCGGGTAATGGCGATATCTGCGCGTTAGGTTTCCGGCGCCGTCACACCTCCGCCGCCTCGCCGATATTGTCGACGCCGCGTTCTTCGAGCAGCGTGGTCAGCCAGTTCGGGTCCATCTCGGGCACCGAAGACAGCAGCAGGTCCGTATAGGGATGGTGCGGGGGGCGGAACATCGCGTCCTTGGGACCCTGCTCCACCACGCGCCCCTGCTGCATCACCACCACTTCGTCCGCGATCGAGCGGACCGTCGCAAGGTCGTGAGTGATGAACATATAAGCGAGGTTCAGCTCGTCTTGCAGCTTGTCGAGCAGGCGCAAAATCCCCTCGGCCACAAGCTGGTCGAGCGCGCTCGTGACCTCGTCGCAGATAATGAACTGCGGCTCGGCCGCCAGCGCGCGCGCGATGCCGATGCGCTGCTTCTGCCCACCTGAAAGCTCGGGCGGATAGCGGTTGTAGAACTTCTTGGGGTCCAGTTCGATCAGATCTAGAAGCTCGTCCACACGGCTTTTCAGCTCGGTCCCCTTGAGGCCGCCATAGAACTCGGCCGGGCGGCCGATGATGTCGCTGATCCGAACCTTGGGGTTCAGCGCCGTATCCGCCATCTGATAGATCATCTGCACCTGACGCAGCTGCTCCCACGACCGGTCCTGGTAGCGCGGCGGCATTTCCTCGCCGTTGAACAGGATCTTGCCTTTGAGCGGCGGCAGTAGCCCCGTGATGCAGCGCGCCGTGGTCGACTTGCCGGACCCGGACTCGCCCACGACCGCGACCGTCATGCCCGGATAGATGTCGAAGGACACGTCCTCCAGCACCTTGGTCTCGCCATAGGCGGCGTCCACGTCCTGCACCGAGACGACCGGCGGGGATCCGTCCGTCGGGCGCGATTTCTGCTCCCGCTTGAAGCTTCGCACCGCCCACAGGCTCTTGGTGTAGTCGTCCTCCGGGCTCTCCAGCATCTGCTCGGTGGGCGCCTCCTCGACCTCGTTCCCCTTCAGCAGAACCTTGATGGTGTCCGCCATCTGGGCGACGACGGCCAGGTCATGGGTGATGTAGATCGCCGCCGTATTGAATTGATCGACGATGTCGCGGATCGCGGCCAGCACCTCGATCTGCGTCGTGACGTCCAGCGCGGTCGTCGGCTCGTCGAAGATGATCAGGTCAGGCCGACAGGCCATCGCCATGGCCGTCATCGCGCGCTGCAACTGGCCGCCCGAGACCTGGTGCGGGTAACGGAAGCCGATCTCCCTCGGGTTAGGCAGGCGCAGACGCTCATAGAGCGCCATGGCGTCCTCCTGCGCCTCGACGCGCTTCTGGATGCGATAGTGCAGCGGCGCCTCGATATGCTGCTCAATGATCTTGTGCGCAGGATTGAACGAGGCCGCCGCGGATTGCGCCACGTAGGCGATGCGAGAGCCGCGCAGGGCGCGCAGGTCGGATTTCGGCGTCGTGGTCAGCTCCATGCCGTCGAACTCGACCGACCCGCCGGAAATGCGGCACCCGTCACGCGCGAAGCCCATGGCGGCGAGGCCGATGGTGGACTTGCCCGCCCCGGATTCACCGATTAGGCCCAGCACCTCGCCACGATGAAGCGTCAGGTCGACGCCATGGACGATTTCGATCCACTCTTCGTCCGAGTACCCCTCGATGTGAAGGTCCCGGATTTTCAGCAGCACGTCTTTATCCTTGAGCATGCCCATCACCCTTTCAGACCGGAGGAGCGGTACAACATCCAGTCAACGACGAAGTTGACGGACACGGTGAGCAGCGCGATCGCCGCGGCTGGGATCAGCGGCGTCAATTCGCCGAAGGAGATCAGCGTCGCGTTCTCCCGCACCATGGATCCCCAATCCGCAGTCGGCGGCTGGATGCCGAGACCCAGGAAGGAAAGACCGGCGATCAGAAGGAAGACGAAGCAGAACTCGAGGCCGAACTCGGCGATCAAAGGCGCGGTGGAGTTAGGCAGGATCTCCTTCCGGATCAGATACCAGGTGCCTTCGCCCCTCAATTTGGCGGCTTCGATATAGTCCATGACGACCACGTTGCCGGCCACCGCTCGGGTCAGGCGAAACACGCGCGGCGCATAGATCACCGCGACCACAATCACGATGACGGCGAGGTTGGTGCCGAAGATCGACAGCATCAGAAGCGAGAAGATCAGCGAGGGCACCGACATGATGACGTCGGCGAAGCGCCCCAGGAACTGGTCCAGCCAGCCGCCTCTCGTCGCCGCGAGCATGCCCGCCGCCGCGCCCATGATAAAGGCGAGCATGGTCGCGATCAGGGCCAGCCCCACCGAGTTCCGCGCGCCATAGATGATCCGGCTGAACATGTCCCGGCCAAGCTGGTCAGCGCCGAGGAGCATGGTGTCGTCGGCGGGCGCGAACGCCCCGGCGATCACCTCACCCTCGCCGAAGGGCGCGATGATGGGCGCAAACACCCCGGCGATCGCATAGGTGAAGATCACGAACATGCCGAACGAGGCGGTCAGCGGCGCGGTGCGCAACTCCCGCGCCGTCTCATGCGGCGTGATCATCACCAGAAACTCGCGGAAGGCGTAGGACGTGCCTGCCGCCAGCGCCAGGATGGCCGCGCTTGCGGCGATGGCGTGCAGCGCGCTCTCGCCGCCCACGATCCCAAGGACGAAGGACGCGAGCGTCAGCGAGAACAAGAGCAGGAAGGCCGAGCGCTTGTTGTAATAGGCCGCCAGGCAGGAGAGGCCGATGAGAAAGGCGTAATAGCCGAGAACGAACATATTCATCGCGCCGCCCTCACTTCGGATGCCTGAGGCGCGGATTGGTCAGGATCGCCCCGACATCGGCCGCGAGGTTGAGCAGGATGAAGGTCGCCGCGAAGACAAGGCAGCAGGCCTGCACGATCGGAAAATCGCGTTTCGACACGGCGTCCACCAGCAACTGGCCCACGCCGGGATAGACGAACACCACCTCCACCAGCACCACGCCGGTGATCAGATAGGCGAGGTTGAGGGCCACCACGTTGATGATCGGCGCCCAGGCGTTGGGCAACGCGTGATGGACGATGACCTTCCAGGGGGGCGCGCCCTTCAGCCGGGCCATCTCGATATAGGGAGAGGCCAGAAGGTTGATGATCGCGGCTCGCGTCATTCGCATCATGTGCGCGACGACGACGAGAACCAGCGTCAGCGCGGGCAGGAAACTGCGGTAGAGCAGGTCGCCAAAGCTCATCCCGTCGCTGATGCTGGCGATCGCGGGGAACATGCTGGACCGGACGGCGAAGAAGAGGATCAGCACGTAGCCAAGGAAGAACTCGGGCGAGGAAATGGAGGTCAGCGTCAGCACGTTCGCGACCCGGTCGAAGATCGAGTTGCGGAACAGCGCCACCGCGATGCCGAGGATGATGGCGATCGGGACGGCGATGACCGCCGCATAGGCGGCCAGGAACAGCGTGTTGGCGAAGCGCCCGCCGATCGCCTCGCTCACCCGTTCGCCGGACACGAGCGAGACGCCGAAATCGCCCTGAACCGCGCCCGCCAGCCAATCCAGATAGCGAATCGGCGCGGCGCGATCCAAGCCGAGTTGCTCCCGCATGGCCTGCACGGTCTCTTCAGTCGCGCTCTGTCCCAGCACCGCCTGTGCGATGTCGCCCGGCAGCAGCTCCACGGCGAAGAAAATCAGAATCGAAACCACGAGGAGCGTGACCAGACCGAGCCCGAGCCTTTTGGCCACGAGCTTCAGGACGTCTCCCATATTGTTCCTCCGAAACCTGCGACCGACAGAATTCGCCGATGGGATGGGCGGAACCGGGCGCTTCTTGGTCAGGGACGGAACACGCCGCGCCGGGGCCGCCCGGCGCGTTCCGCAGCTCTCTTACTCGTCGAACCACCAGCGGCTGGGGCCGCGGGCGCCGTCCAGCTCCCAGCTGGCGGCGATATTCTCGCCCCGCTGCACCTTGGCGTTGCGCGCATAGACCCAGTTGTTGAAGAACGGGATCACCGTGCCGCCGTCGTCGCGGGCCAGCAGCGCCATCTCCCGGTACATCTCGGCCCGCAGCGTGTCGTCCAGTTCCGCCTTGGCCTGCAGCAACAACTCGTTGAACCGCTCGTTTTGCCAGCGCGATTCATTCCACGCCGCGTCCGCCTTGTAGGCCAGCGTGTACATCACGTCCGGCGTCGGCCGCGCGCCCCAGGAGACCAGCGTGAACGGTTTGACCAACCAAACGTCGGAGTAGTAGCCGTCGTTCGGCTCGCGCACGACCTTGATATTGATGCCAGCGGCCTTGGCGTGCTCGGCGTAGAGAACCGCCATGTCGACAGCGCCGGCGTAGACGCTGTCTGCGGTGCTCAGGCTGACCGACAGTCCCTCGGCGCCGGCCTTCTTCAGCAGCGACTTCGCCTGGTCCGGGTCGTACTCGCGCTGCGGGATATCATCTGGCCAGTACGGCTGGGCCGGCGAGTGATGGAAGTCGTTGCCCTTGGTCGCCGCGCCGAAGGCGATCTTCTCGATGATCTCGTCGCGGTTCATCGCCAGTTTCAGAGCGTTGCGCACGTCGACATTGTCGAAGGGCGCCGTGTCGCAATGCATCGGCAGGGTGATCGCCGCCGCCGTCGGGATATTCTCGACCACGATGTTCGGATTGCGCTGCATCAGCGCCATCGTCTTCAGCTCGATCAGCGACACCGCGTCGACATCGCCCGTCACCAGCGCGGTCTGGCGCGCATTCGGGTCGTTCAGCACCAGCATCTCGGTCTTGTCGAAATAGGCGCCTTCCAGATGCCAGCCGTCATGCCGGGTCATCCGCCAGCCGACGCCGAATTCGCCGTCGTCGATCTTGTAGGGGCCGGAGCCGTCGCCCGACTGCCAGTCGATGGTTCCGTCCTCGTTGGCCGGGCAGATGGCGAAGTGATAATCGGTCATCAGCCAGGGCAGATCGGCGTTGCCGGAGTCGAGCTTGAAGACGATCACGTCGTCGCCTTGGGCGACGAGGTCGGTTACCGATGTCAGCAGCGCCTTGGCCGCCGAGGTGGTCTTCTCGCCGCGATGATGGTTCATCGACGCGACGACGTCGTTCGCGGTGACCGCGCGACCGCTGTGGAAGCTGGCGTTCGGGTTCAGCTTGAAGGTCCACTCGGTTGCGTCCTGGTTCGCCGTCCACTCCAGCGCAAGGTCCGGACCCAGCGACCCGTCCGGCTCGATCAGCGTCCGATAGCTGCGATACTGGTGCGCCAGCACGATCATCTGACGAGTCACGTATGTCCCCGGGTCGTGCGTGTCCGCGGTGTTGCCATCGTGGATGCCATAGCGGAACGTGCCGCCGCGCTTTGGCGCGGACTTGGCTGTGGTGGTCCAAAGACCACTCGCCGTCGCTGCGGTCAGGCCTGCCGCAATGGACAAATTGACGAACTCACGACGAGACACCCGCCCTTGGCGCGCGCCCTCCGCAAGCTTGGTCAAATGGCTGGGGGCCGACTTCGATTCCGTTTTCATGATTTCTCCCTTGATTGTTCGACCGCGAACCGCGCCAAGGGCGCTAACAATCGAGTTTTTGGATATTCCCGCCACCCGATTTTAGTTTCACGGCGTATTTCGTGGCGCGGTCAGAACAATATGATCTGATCGTGCAATCTTAAAAGATTCTGTCTCTATTATAGGTATAGACAGAATTATATCTGCCTGCAAATTATCAGCTTTATCTGGGAAAATAGCTCAGAAACCGAACGATATTTCTGGTTGTATCAAGAAAAATTTGTTAATTTTTGGTTGAGGTTAGGATAGATCTGCAAGGCAAGCCATCCTCTAGGATCCTATTTGCCCAAGCGGCGCCACAATGAC
>QKHF01000227.1 GCA_003250135.1 Paracoccaceae bacterium
GGAATGCGCCCAGCGCGGCGGCCTGCGCCGCCAGCGGGCCCCAGCCGGTCCAGCCTTCGGGCCCGGGCGCGACATAGCCGATCAAAAGGACCGCGACCGCGCCCTTGCCGGCGTCGCCCAGAAGCGTTGTCAGGGCTGCGCTTTTCGAACCCGTCCGCAGCACGTTGGTTGCGCCGATATTGCCCGAGCCGACCTTGCGCAGGTCTCCCAGACCCCAGAGCTTTGCGCTGACCACGCCAAACGGGATCGAGCCGAGGAGATAGCCGATGGCGAGCGCCGCCAGAAGCCAGGGCAGGGCCGCCTCCATGCCGGGCGCCGCAGCGCCGGGGCGCAGGATGTCGGGAATCATGAAGACGCCTCTTCCGCACGGTCGAAGACCAGCTTGCCGCCGACCCAGGTTTTCAACGCATAGCCCTGCAGGCGGCGGCGGTCGAAGGGCGAGCTTTTCGATTTCGAGCGCAGGGTCGCCCGGTCCAGCGTCCAGGGCGCGTCCGTGTCGACCAGCACGAGGTCGGCGGGCGCGCCGGGAGAGAGGCGACCTGCGTCCAGCCCCAGAAGCTTCGCGGGGGTCAGGCTGATCCGCTCCCAGAGCGTCGGCAGGGTGATCTTGTCCTCGTGCCACAGGCGCAGCGCAGTGGGCAGCAGCGTCTCCAGCCCCACGGCGCCGGCGGCGGCGGCCTCGAACGGCAGGCGCTTCGATTCCTCGTCCCAGGGCCGATGGTTGGAGACGATCACGTCGATCAGCCCGTCCGCCACCGCCTGCTCGGCGGCTTCGCGGTCAGCCTCGGCGCGCAGGGGCGGCGCCAGCTTGAAGAAGGTCTTGTAGTCGGCGATGTCGAATTCGTTGAACGCCAGATGCGTGGCCGCGATCCCGGCTGTGACGGGCAACCCGGCGTCCTTGGCGCGGGCGAGCGCCTCCAACGCCTCGGCCGTGGTCACCTGATCGGCATGGAGCCGCGCGCCGGTCAGCCTCGCGAGCGCGAGATCGCGGGATAGCTGCATCGCTTCGGCCGCGGCGGGCACGCCCGGCAGGCCGAGTTGCGAGGCGAACTGACCCTCGGTGGCGCAGCCCGAGGCCGCGAAGACCGGGTCCTGAGCATGGGTGACGACCAGCGCGCCCAGCGATTTGGCGTAGATCAGGCAGCGGCGCAGCACCAGCGGGTCGGCGACCGCATGGTCGGCGTCGGTGAAGGCGACGGCGCCGGCGTCCTTGAGAAAGGACAGCTCCGCCATCTCACGCCCTTCCAGTCCCTTGGTGAGGGCGGCCATCGGGGCGATATGCACGACGCAGGTCTCGGCGGCCCGGCGCAGCGCGAATTCCAGCAGGGCCGGGTCGTCCATCGCCGGGTGGGTGTCAGGCTGCAGCGAGATCGTTGTGACGCCGCCCGCCGCCGCGGACAGGCCGGCGGTGCGATAGCTCTCCAGGTGCCGCGCGCCGGGCTCTCCCACGAAGACGCGCATGTCGACCAGGCCGGGCGCGAGCGCCTTGCCCTCGCAATCGACGATCTCGGCGCCATCCGGCGCCGGGTGGTCGGAATCCTTGGCGATGGCGGCGATGCGCCCGTCCTCGATGCGGACGGCGCCCGGCCCGTCATAGCCGGTCTCAGGGTCGATCAGGCGGGCGTTCAGAAGGACGAGCGGGGTCATTCGGCGTCTCCCCGGTCGTTCGGGATCTGCCGCGCCAGCAGGTCCAGCGCGGCCATGCGCACGGCGACGCCCATCTCCACCTGCTCCTCGATCACAGAGCGGGCGAAATCGTCGGCCACGTCGGCGGTGATCTCGACGCCCCGGTTCATCGGGCCAGGATGCATGACGATGGCGTCCGGCTTGGCGAAGGCGAGCTTCTGCCGGTCGAGGCCCCAGAGGTGGAAATACTCGCGCACCGAGGGGATGAAGGCGCCTTGCATGCGCTCTCTCTGCAGCCGCAGCATCATCACCACGTCGCAGCCGTTCAGCCCCTCCGCCATGTCGTGGAAAACTTCCACGCCCATGTTCTCGATCCCCTCTGGCAGCAGGGTGGGCGGCGCGATCACGCGGACGCGGTTTTCCATCTGATTGAGCAGGATGATGTTGGACCGCGCCACCCGGCTGTGGCGGATGTCGCCGCAGATCGCCACCGTGAGGCGGTGCAGGCGGCCCTTGTGGTTGCGGATGGTCAGCGCGTCCAGCAGCGCCTGCGTCGGGTGCTCATGCGCACCGTCGCCGGCGTTGATCACCGAGCAGTTCACCTTTTCGGACAACAGCGCCACCGCGCCGGAATGCTGGTGCCGCACCACCAGAATGTCGGGGCGCATCGCGTTCAGCGTGGCGGCGGTGTCGATCAGCGTCTCGCCCTTCTTGATGGAAGAAGACCCGACCGACATGTTCATCACGTCCGCGCCCAGCCGCTTGCCCGCCAGTTCGAAACTGGCCTGCGTGCGGGTGGAGTTCTCGAAGAACAGGTTGATTTGCGTCAGGCCGCGCAGCGTGGCGCGCTTCTTCTCGCGCTGGCGGTTCAGGGCGGCGTAGTCATCGGCGAGGTCGAGCAACGTGACGATGTCGTCGCGCGTCAGCGATTCAATGCCCAGAAGGTGGCGATGAGCGAACAGGGCGTCCTCCTTCCGGCGTCGATCTTCTGTGCTGCGGGCCGTTATAGGAACGCGCCGCCCGCCCCGCAAGCGCCGCGACAGTGTGTTCTGCCGGCGTCCGCCCCGGGTCAATTGTGACGTTTTCGCGATTTCAGCGCGTTAGGGCTTTGCCAGAAGGCTCGGAGCCCCCACACTTCATGGCATGGGACATGCGCAAAGCGACTTCTGGCTCGCGCCGGATTACACCCGCGCCGAGCGTATCGCCGATGGCGTAATCCACGCGATCGGGCTGACGGCCAGTCTTGTGGCCGTCGCGATCCTGATCAGCCTGACGGCGCTTGACGGCGACGTCGCCCGGATCGGCAGCGCGGTCGCCTATGGCCTCGCCATGGTCGCGGTGTTCGCCTTCTCGGCCACCTACAACATGCTGCCGAGCCGCGGCTTCTTGAAAGAAGCGCTCCGGCGGTGCGATCACGCGGCGATCTATTTCAAGATCGCGGGCACCTACACGCCGTTCGCGGCGGTTTCGCTGGCCGGGGCGGCGGGCGGGATCGGTCGCCTGCTGCTGATCGGCGTCTGGGCCGCGGCGCTGGTCGGAGCGGCGCTGAAGATCGCCGCGCCGCGCCGGTTCGAGGCGCTGTCGGTGGTGCTCTATCTCGGCCTCGGCTGGACGATCCTTCTGGTGATCGGTCCGGTGGTCGAACATGTCTCGACGCCCGCGCTGGTCCTGCTGATCGTGGGCGGCGTGCTCTATTCCGGCGGGGTCGCATTCCACCTCTGGCGCTCGCTGCCCTATCAGAACGCGATCTGGCACGGATTCGTGCTGGCGGCGTCGGCCTGCCATTTCGCCGCCGTCGCGATCGAGTTGCTCTGATCTTCGCTCAGGTGCGGGCGTGATTGAGGTTGCGATTCAGGCGCGCCTCTAACACATGACCGACGACCAGCGCGATCGCGGTCAATCCCGCCAGAAAGTCCAGAGACGTGTGCTTTGGCGCATAGTTGACGAAGGTCGCCCCGCGCGCGAGGTCGATGGCGTGGAACAGCGGATTCCACCAGAAATAAGGCAATGCGAACGCCGGGATCGCATTGGCGACGAAGAACTTGCCGCAGGTGAACATCAGGATGCGCCGATAGAGGGCGCCGACGACGCCGAACCAGCTGAGATGCGCCTCGGCGAACATGAAGATCAGGCCGAATCCGACGCCGGACAGCCACGCCAGAAGGACGGGCGCGATCAGGCCCGAGGGCTCGAAGATTTCCACCCCGCCTTTCAGGAGCGCGGCAACGCCGATGATCAGCAGCGACGCCAGAATGAACTCGTACAGTTCCGCCAGCGCGCGCGCCCAGACAAAGATGATCGACTTGGTGGGCTCGTAATTGATCAGCGCGCGATTGGCGGCAACCGCCGCGCTGACCCTGCTGATGACGCTGGCATGCATGCGGAACAGTAGGACGCCGGACAGAAGGAACAGCATCGTGTCGCCGCGCAGGCCCGCCTCGCGCCGCCCGATGACGACGAACAGCACATAGAACGCCGCCACGAAGGCCAGTGTCTGAAGGATGTTCGTGATCAGGCCCAACTGGCCGGGCCCGGACGAGTTCCGTATCTCGCGCACGCTCGTCGCGTAAAGCACCGTCACGTGCTTTGCGGCGGCGTCCAGAAGTGTCATGCGCGGCGCGCTGTCGGTCGTCATGTCACGTACGGCGCTCCGCCTTTCGGGTGTCGGTCATTGCATCGGCGTTGTAAGGATCGCCCAAACCGATGAACAAAAGATTCTCCTGAGGCCTCCAATGACCGTTCCAACCGCGCAAGACATCTCGATTTGCGACGAGATTCTCCGGCTGGCCCGCGCGGCGGGCGAGGTCGTGATGGAGGTCTATGAGAGCGAAGACCTCGGCGCCCGCTCGAAGGAAGACGCCAGCCCCGTCACGCTGGCGGATGAGCGCGCCGATGCGCTGATCGGGGCCGGCCTCAGGGCGGCGTTTCCAGATATACCGGTTGTGACCGAGGAGGACGCGGACAGCCACGCGCTGGCGGGGGCGGATCGGTTCTTCCTGGTCGACCCGCTGGACGGGACCAAGGAGTTTATCAAGCGGCGCGGCGAGTTCACCGTGAACATCGCCCTGATCGAGAACGGCGCGCCGGTCTTCGGCGTGGTCCACGCGCCCGCGCTGGGCCGCACCTTCTGGACGCAGGCTGACGGCGGCGCGCTGGCCGCGCAGACGGGCGGCGCCCCACATCCGATCCACGTGGCGGAGGCGGACGATTCGGCGCTGCGCGTCGTCGCCTCGAAATCGCACCGAGACGCCGCCACCGACGACTATATCGCCCGCTATGACGTCGCTGAGTGCGTCAGCGCCGGGTCGTCGCTGAAGTTTTGTCTGGTGGCGGCCGGAGAGGCGGATTTCTATCCCCGCCTTGGCCGAACCATGGAGTGGGACACGGCCGCAGGGCACGCGGTGCTGAAAGCGGCAGGCGGCGTTGTGGACCGTTTCGACGGCGCGGGGCCGCTGCTATACGGAAAGCCGGGCTGGGAGAACCCGTTCTTCATAGCCCGCGCGCCCAGCGCGACCGTGCGGTCCGAACCGAAGTCGGCCGCCAACGAATAACGGTGCGAGGTTCGCCGCGGCGCCTCGCCTATCTCAGGGAGGCCCGCAGGGGCGCAGAAGCACATGAACATCTCCATCGTCATTCCGGCGCGCTACGCCTCCTCCCGCTTCCCCGGCAAGCCGCTTGTGATGCTGAAAGGCCCGGACGGAACGCCGCGGTCGCTGATCGAGTGGTCCTGGCGCGCCGGCGCCGCGGTCAAGGGCGTCACCGAGGTGGTGGTGGCGACCGATGACGAGCGCATCGCCGAGGCTTGCCGCGGGTTCGGCGCCAAGGTCGCGATGACCTCCGAATCCTGCGCCAACGGCACCGAGCGCTGCGCCGATGCGCTGCCCCAGCTCGACTCGCCGGATATGGTGGTGAATCTTCAGGGCGACGCGCCGCTGACCCCGCCCTGGTTCGTCGAGGACCTGATCGATGCGATGAAGGCGGATCCCAGCCTCGACGCCGCCACGCCGGTTCTGCGCTGCGACGGCGCGACTCTGTCGAAGTTTCTGGAGGACCGCCGCGCCGGGCGGGTGGGCGGCACCACGGCGGTGTTCGCGGCCAATGGCGACGGGATGTATTTCTCGAAGGAAGTGATCCCCTACACTTCTGCTGAATATGCGGAAGATGCCGACACGCCGGTCTTCCACCATGTCGGGGTCTACGCCTACAGCCCGGCGGCGCTGAAGCGCTACGCTTCCTGGGCTTCGGGTCCGCTGGAGAAGCTGGAGGGGCTGGAGCAGCTGCGGTTCCTGGAGAATGGCGGGCGGGTGCGCTGCGTCGAGGTCTCCGCCCCTGGCCGGGTGTTCTGGGAAGTGAACAACCCGGTCGATGTGGAGCGGG
>QKHF01000260.1 GCA_003250135.1 Paracoccaceae bacterium
CAGCTTGCCCTCGCGCGCCTTGCCCTTGTCGCGCCCTGTCAAGAGCGCGACCTCCACCCCGGCGGCCTCGGCGAGCGGCGCGATGCTCTGCATGTGCTGGCGGGCGAGGATCTCGGTCGGGGCCATGATCGCCGCCTGCCCGCCCGCCTCCGCGGAGATCAGCATCGCCATCAGCGCGACCAGCGTCTTGCCAGAGCCGACATCGCCTTGCAGGAGCCGGAGCATGCGCAGGTCGGATTCCATGTCGCTCTCGATCTCGGCGATCGAACGCAGCTGCGCGCCGGTCAGCGCATAGGGCAGCGCGGATTTCACCTTCTCGCGCAGGCTTCCATCGCCTGTGCTGGCCGCGCCCTTGCCGCGCTTCATCCTCGCCCGCGCCAGCGCCAACGCCAGCTGGTGCGAGAGCAACTCGTCATAGGCCAGCCGGTCGCGCGCCGGGGCGCCCAAGTTCAGCTCGCCGGGGCTTTCAGGGGCGTGGATCGCGTGCAGCGCGGCGCGCCAGTCAGGCCAGGTCCGCTCCGCCTTCAGACCCCGGTCCAGCCAGTCCGGCAACTCCGGCGCGCGAGACAGAGCCTCGGCCGCCGCCCTGCCCGCCATGCGCTGGGAAAGGCCCGCGGTCAGGGGATATACCGGCTCGAAGGGCGGCAGATCGTCGGCCTCTCGCGGCGTCAGGATATGGTCCGGATGGACCATCTGCAGCAGGCCGTCGAAGATCTCCACCTTGCCCGAGACGACGCGCCGCTGGCCCATCGGCAGCGTGCGGCGCAGCCAGTCATCCTTGGCGTGGAAGAACACCAGCAGGAACTCGGTCGCGGCGTCCTGCACGTGCACCTTGTAGGGCTGGCCCTTGCGCTTGGGCGGGTAGTGCTCGCCCACCGTGACCTCGACGGTGACGGTCTGGCCGTCCAAAGCGCCTTCGGCGGTGGGGCGGAGGCGGCGGTCGATCAGCCCGTGTGGCGGTGTGAAGAGGACATCGCGCACCCGCGTGGCGTCGAGCTTCTCATAGAGCTTCGCCGTCTTCGGCCCGACGCCCGGCAAGGCGTCGAGCCCCGCAAAAAGCGGGAACAGAATCTCGGGCCTGCGGGATGGGGGGGGGCTGCTCATGGCGCGGATGATGGCCGGGGCGGGCCGCGGCTTCTAGGGGAAAATCAGCGCCAGAAGTCCGGGGCCGCTTTCAGGTCCGCCCATTTCCGCTGGGCGTCGCGCCAGGCGATCTCCGCATTGGCCTCGCACCAGCCGATGACCCGCCCAGCGGCGAAGGCGGGCTCCGCCTGCCCCCCTGCGATCCCCGGCAATTCATGCTGGGCCATCGCCGCGTCGTTGAGATGGCCGAACACGTCCTGCAGCCGTTTGAGCTGCTTGAGAAAGGGTTTCACCTTCTTTTCGGGATACAGCGATTTGAAGAAATCGACCGTGTAGCGCAGCTTCTTCAGCTCCTTGCGCATCTCGTGCCGCTCCGGGATCGTCAACTCCTCAAGCCGCTTGCCCCATTTGGAGACCTTGCGCCAGAGTTGGTCGGCGGCGAAATCGCAAACCGGCGCCGCCAGCCGCGCGCTCTGGCCGATATCGCCGGGGTCCAACCAGCCGCGCCCCTCGGTGAAGGCGCCCAGGGCGAGCGGCAGGCGCTGCGCCTCCTCCGCCGACATGCCCTTGGCGACCGCCGCCTTCACCGCGTCGCGCCGCGCTACAAGGGCCTTGGTCAGTGACTTGAAGCCGGGATCGCGCTCGGCCTCCATCGCCTTCGCAGCGGCGCCGACCACGTCGCTGATCAGCACGTCCATGTCGCGCAACGCGCCGACCGTGCCCCCGAGAGCCTTGGCCTCGGCTGAGATCGGCTCCACGCCCTCCATCGCCATCAGCGGCTTGAAGACCGTCAGCGCGCTTCTAAGGCGGCGCAACCCGACGCGCAACTGATGCGGACCCTCCGGAAGCTCCGTCTTGATCGCGACCGCCAGGTTGCCGGCGATCTGCTCGAAGCAGGAGCGCAGGATCGCCTGCATCGCCTCCTCCGCGGTCATCGCGGGCTTCAACCCAGGCGCCTTAGCGAAGACCGGCTCCAGCCTGGGCTGCGCATCCTCACCAGCCAGCAGGCGATATCCGAGCGCGGCCTTGGAGTCGGTGGAGTAGCGCAGAACCTCGCCCGCGAAGATGTGCTGAGCGACCTGGAACACCTCGGCCGGATCACCATTGGCCAGCTCGATCTCCGCCTCTCGGATCGGCGCGACCCTGCCGCCGGCGCGCAATTCTCCGTCGTCGAGGCAGAGTTCGACCAGCCCGCCTGTGGGCGGCGCCAGAAAGCGCGCAGTGCGTTTTATGTGCGTCTCGATGACGGGCGAAAGCGGGCTATGCCCGATGATCTCCCGGATTTTTTGCCGCAGCGCAGCATCGGATATTGCATCGATCGAGGGAGCGGAGCCGCGGACCGGAGTTTCGATTTCGACATGATTCGAAATTCCGGCCGTGATCTCCCCCTTGGCCTTGACGGTCTGCACCCAGTTCCGCCCTATTTTGCGGGTGCGAAGGGCAATGCCCGCCCGTCGCAGAGCCATATCGGGCGTGTCATGGTAGATGCTGAGGAGAGTCTTGGTGGTCGGGCGACCGTTGGCCATCGCGCGGATGGCGGGTTTGCCCCGCACCCGGCGCATCTGCGCCTCATCCAGCGTGATTTTCAGCTCGAATTCGCGGTTCGCCTGAGCCATGGGACAGAATTAAGGCGCGACTCAGCGTGGGTCCAGAAGAGCTTGGGCGCGCCCGTCAAAAAAACTCACAAACTTGTCCACAGGCTAGCCAGAGACCAAAGCGAGCCACTCATCCTCGGTCATCACCGCGACGCCCAACTCCTCGGCCTTCTTCAGCTTCGACCCGGCGCCGGGGCCCGCCACCACGATATCGGTCTTCTTGGAGACCGAGCCGGACACCTTCGCGCCCAGGGCTTCGGCCCGCGCCTTGGCCTCCGCCCGGGTCATCTTTTCCAGCGTTCCGGTGAACACTACGGTCTTGCCGGAGACCGCTGAATCGGATAGCGCGGCCTCCATATGCTGCACCTCAAGCTGGCGCAGCAAATTATTGAGAAGTGTTCGATTTTGACTTTCGGCGAAAAACTCGACAACCGCCCCGGCGAGGATCTCTCCGACCCCGTCGATGTCCAGAAGCGTGGCCCAGGCTTCGCCCTCCCGGTCGGCCGCCGCGGTCATCGAGGCTTCGAAATTCTCCCAATCGCCATAGCGCCGCGCGAGTAGTCGGGCGGAGGTCTCGCCCACGTGTCGAATGCCCAGCCCGTAGATCAGTCGGTCGAGTGGAATGACCCGGCGCTCGTCGATCGCTGCGAACAGGTTTTCCGCCGACTTTGAGCCCCACCCTTCCGTGCTTGAAAGTCTTTGTATTTCAGAACCTTGAGACCCAAATCGCGCCTTCAGAGTGAATATATCGGCGGGCTCACGAACCCAGCCCTTGTCCCAGAACGCCTCCACCTGCTTCGCCCCAAGCCCCTCTATGTCGAAGGCGCCGCGTGAAACAAAATGTTTCAGTCTTTCAACAGCTTGCGCCGGGCATATCAAGCCACCCGTGCAGCGGCGGACGGCCTCTCCGTCCTCCCGCACCGCGTGTGAGCCGCATTCCGGGCAGGTTGAGGGGAACTGGTAGGGCTTCGCGGCGGGCGGGCGTTTCGAGATATCCACCGCCACGATCTGGGGAATAACGTCGCCCGCGCGTTGCACCGTCACCGTGTCGCCGACCCGCAGGTCGACCGGCGCCTCCGCCGTTCCGCCGCGGATCGGCAGGCCGTCGCCCCCGAAGCCGCGGATGTAATCCTCGTTGTGCAGCGTGGCGTTGGAGACGACCACGCCGCCCACAGTCACCGGCTCCAGCCGCGCTACTGGCGTCAGCGACCCGGTGCGCCCCACCTGGATGTCGATGGCGTTCAGGATGGTGGTCGCCCGCTCAGCAGGGAACTTGTGGGCGATCGCCCAGCGCGGCGCGCGGCTGACGAAGCCGAGGCGCGCCTGCCAGTCCAGCCGGTCGACCTTGTAGACCACGCCGTCGATGTCGTAGCCGAGCGTGGCGCGTTGCGCCTCGATCGCGCGGTAATGGGCCAGCAGGTCCTCGACGCCGTCGCAGCGCTCCATCAGCGGGTTCACCTGAAACCCCCAGTCGGCGAAGGCCCGCACCACCCCCATTTGCGTGTCTGCGGGCAGCGAGGAAACCTCGCCCCAGGAGTACGCGAAGAAGCGCAGCGGCCGCGCGGCGGTGATCGCTGGATCGAGCTGGCGCAGCGACCCCGCCGCCGCGTTGCGCGGATTGGCGAAGATCTTCTGGCCCGCCGCTTCTTGCCGGGCGTTCAGCGCCTCGAAATCGGCGTGGGACATATAGACCTCGCCCCGCACCTCGAAGACCGGCGGAAATTCGCCTTTTAGAACTTGCGGGATGTCGTGGATGGTGCGGGCGTTGGTGGTGACGTTCTCGCCCTCCGTCCCGTCGCCGCGCGTGGCGGCCTGAACCAGCGCGCCATCCTCATAGCGCAGCGACAGCGACAATCCGTCGATCTTCGGCTCGGCGGTGATCGCGACTGGTTCATCGTCCTTGAGATTCAGAAACCGGCGGATGCGGCCGACGAATTCCGAGACATCGCCGTCCGAAAACGCGTTGCCGAGCGACAGCATCGGCGCACGATGGCGAACCTTGGCGAATTTCTCGGACGGGGCGGCGCCGACGCGCGCGGAGGGCCCGTCCTTCGGCGCGAGACCGGGGTGCAGCGCCTCAAGCGCCTCATAGCGGCGGCGGAGCGCGTCATAATCGGCGTCGGAGATCTCCGGCGCGTCCTGCTGGTGGTAGAGCGCATCATGATGGGCGATTTCGGCGCCGAGGCGTTCAAGCTCGGCGCGGGCCTCGTCGGCCGTCAGCGCATCCAGCTTTTCTTCCGGCGTGTTCGCCATCACCCGTCTCCCCCGCGGCGGTCCGCGCGCCAAGGGAAGCCGCGCGCGCCGGGCGGAGATTTGCCTCCGAGGTGCGCCGGGTCAAGCGAAGACGAAGAAGGATTACATCAGCCGAAAGCCGCTTTCGGCGCATGCGCCAGGTCGTCATCTTCAGATTTGGCGGTGATCGCGGCGACACTCTGGTCGGTTTGACGAACCGGATCGCGCAGCACATAGCCGCGGCCCCAGACCGTCTCGATGTAATTATCGCCGCCAGTCGCCTCGGACAGCTTCTTGCGCAGCTTGCAGATGAAGACGTCGATGATCTTCACCTCCGGCTCGTCCATGCCGCCGTAAAGGTGGTTCAGGAACATCTCCTTGGTCAGCGTCGTGCCCTTCCGCAGCGAGAGCAACTCGAGCATCTGGTATTCCTTGCCGGTCAGATGCACCGGCTCGTCTCCGACCGAGACGGTCTTGGCGTCGAGGTCCACCGAGATCTTGCCCGTCTCGATGATCGAATGGCTGTGCCCTTTCGAGCGGCGCACGATGGCGTGGATGCGGGCGACCAGCTCCTCCCGATTGAAGGGCTTGGTGATGTAGTCGTCGGCGCCGAAGCCAAATCCCTTCACCTTGTTCTCGGTCTCGGTCAGGCCGGTCAGAATCAGGATGGGCGTCTCGATCCGTGCGACGCGCAGGTCGCGCAGAACGTCGAACCCGGTCATGTCGGGCAGGTTCAGGTCCAGCACGATGATGTCATAATCATAGTGCTTGGCGAGATCGACGCCCTCCTCGCCCAGATCCGTGGTGTAGACGATGAAGCCAGCTTTCTTGAGCATCAGCTCGACGCTCTCCGCCGTGGCCGAATCGTCTTCGATCAGAAGGACACGCATTGGTTGTTTCCTTTCGCCGTCACTCGCTCTTGATGCTCTATTAACCACGGTATCGGCAATTGGTAAACGAAAAATGAGCGCCCTAACCGCATAGGACTGCGATATTTTCATCCATAGGTTGTTTTCCGGCCACAAGGCGGCGCGGAGCCTAGCGCGACAGGTCCCGGTACAGCTGCGCCCGCGTGGCCCTGAGTCCCTTAACGCCGTGGCGCTCGATGGACTGTCGCCAAAGCTCGAACTCCTCAATCGAAAGCCCGTAGCGGCGGCAGGCCTCGGGCAGGCTCAGAAGTCCGCCTTTGACGGCGCAAACCACCGCCGCCTTGCGCCGCGCCACCCAGCGCTTGGTATCCGGCGGGGGCAAGTCCCCGGCGGTCATCGGCTTTCCGTCCGGCCCCAGAACGCGCCTTGCGGCGTCTTTTCCATTCATCCTGCCTGTCACGCGCACACTCCCAAAGAGCCGCGATTTGACCCCAATACGGCTCAGCCAGGGACGATAGCGGGCGGGTGTCTAACAAAGCTTGAATCGCTCCGCCGGGTGGTCGAGGCCTTGCCGCGCGCAGGTTCGGGCTTTATGTCCGCGCCAGAATGACGGTTCAGACGGCACATAAGGATGGCGCAGCGGCCGAGGCGGTCCCGCTGAACAGCCTGGGATTCGCCAAGCCGCCCGCCCAGACGCGGGTGGTTGTCGCGATGTCGGGCGGCGTCGACAGCTCGGTCGTGGCGGCCCAGTTGGCGCGCGAGGGCTATGACGTCGTCGGCATCACGCTGCAGCTCTACGATCACGGCGCGGCGCTGGCCAAGAAAGGCGCCTGCTGCGCCGGGCGGGATATCCACGACGCGCGGCGCGTCTCCGAAACGATGGGCTTTCCGCATTACGTCCTCGATTACGAGAGCAAGTTCCGCGAGAGCGTGATCGAGGAGTTCGCCGACCAGTATCTGGCGGGCGCGACTCCGATCCCCTGCGTGCGCTGCAATGAGCGGGTGAAATTCCGCGACCTGCTGGCGACGGCGAAGGAACTGGGCGCGGACTGCCTGGCCACCGGCCATTACATCCGGCGCGAAATGGGACCGGCGGGGCCGGAGCTGCACCGCGCCGCCGACCCTGCGCGCGACCAGAGCTATTTCCTGTTCGCCACGACCCCCGAGCAGCTGGAGTATCTGCGCTTTCCGCTGGGCGGCGTCGCGACCAAGGACGAGACGCGGGCGATGGCGGCCGAGTTCGGCCTGACCGTCGCAAACAAGCCCGACAGCCAGGACATCTGCTTCGTGCCCACCGGCGGCTACGCGGCGGTGATCGAAAAGCTGCGTCCCGGCGCGGCGGAGCCCGGCGAGATCGTCGATCTTGCAGGCAATGTAATGGGCGAGCACCAGGGCGTGATCCACTACACGATCGGCCAGCGCCGCGGCCTGGGCATCGGCGGCGGCGACCCGCTTTACGTGGTGAAGCTGGACCCTGAGAGCCGGCGTGTGATCGTCGGACCGAAGGAAGCGCTGGCGACCCGCACAGTGCCCGTGGCCGAAATCAACTGGCTGGGCGACGCGCC
>QKHF01000232.1 GCA_003250135.1 Paracoccaceae bacterium
CGGTTCGACCTCAGCGGATCGATCTCGCCGGCCTATGTCATCAATGGGCTGATCAACGCCGTTCCCATATTGGGCGAGGCGCTGACGGGAGGCGAAGGCGAGGGCGTGTTCGGTATCGCCTATGAGCTTAAGGGCACGGCCGACGAGCCGGAGATCTCTGTCAGTCCATTGTCGGTGCTGGCGATCGGGCCGTTCCGGCGACTCTTTTCAGGCTCGGCGGATGACGGAAATTCCGATTCATCGGCTGAATCAAGCGCGGACAAGACCGCGCGCGACAAGTTGCGGGAGCGGCGCGATCAGTCTGACTGAGTTTCGCCTCAGCCCAGCCTGGCGAGCGCATGGCGCTTCTTGCCCGCCGTCAGTTTCAGGTCGCCCGCCGCGAAACTTTCCGGCGTGATCATCAGCCCCGGATCAGAGACCGGCGCGTCGTTCAATCGCGCGCCGCCCTCGGCGATCAGGCGCTTGGCGTCCTTGCCCGATTTCGCCAGACCGGCGCGGACGAAGAGCTGCCCGATGGAGAGGCCGCCGTCGCCAAGGTCCGCCGCCGGCACCTCGATGGTTGGAAGGTCTGCGCCGGCGCCGCCTTTCTCGAAGGTCTCTCGCGCGGTCGCTTCCGCCGCGGCCGCAGCCTCGGCGCCATGGGCGAGGGTGGTGACCTCGTTGGCCAGCAGGATCTTGGCGTCGTTGATCTCGGCGCCTTCCAGCGCCTCCAGCCGCGCAATCTCGTCCAGCGGCAACTCGGTGAAGAGCTTCAGGAACCGTCCGACATCGGCGTCGGTGGTGTTGCGCCAGTATTGCCAGAACTCGTAAGGGCTCAGCATCTCGGCGTTCAGCCAGACGGCGCCGTCGGCGGTCTTGCCCATCTTCTTGCCGTCCGAGGTGGTCAGGAGCGGCGAGGTGACGCCGAACACCTCATTCCCTAGCACCCGGCGCGTGAGGTCGATGCCGTTGACGATGTTGCCCCACTGGTCCGAGCCGCCCATCTGGATGGCGCAATCGTAGCGGCGATTGAGCTCCATGAAGTCATAGGCCTGGAGGATCATGTAGTTGAATTCGAGGAAGCTCAGCGACTGCTCGCGGTCGAGGCGCAGCTTCACCGAGTCGAAGCTCAGCATCCGGTTGACCGAGAAGAAGCGGCCGTAATCGCGCAGGAAATCGAGGTAATTCAGCTCGTCCAGCCATTCGGCGTTGTTGAGCATGGTGGCGTCGGTCGCGCCCTCGCCGAAGGACAGGTATTTCGCGAACACCTTCTGGATGCCGTCGATATTGCGGGCGATCTGTTCTTCGCCCATCAGCTTGCGCGCCTCGTCCCGAAACGAGGGGTCGCCCACCTTGGACGTGCCGCCGCCCATCAGAACGATCGGCTTGTGCCCGGTCTTCTGAAGCCAGCGCAGCATCATGATCTGCACGAGGCTGCCGACATGCAGGCTGGCGGCCGTCGCATCGAAGCCGATATAGCCGGGGACGACACCCGCACACAGGCGCTCGTCCAGCGCCTCCAGATCCGTGCAATCCTGCAGGAAGCCGCGCTCGATCAGCACGGTCAGGAAATCGGAGTTGGGCTTGAAGGTCATCTCTCGGGCGTTCCGTCGGTCTGGGCTGAAGCGCCGCGGTGGCGGCGCGCGTCGCAAAGCTCTATAGCGGCTGGGGCGGGAAAGGAAAGGGCGCGGCATGGTTGGCGGTTCGGTCTGGGCGCTTGGGCTGATGTCCGGCACCTCGATGGACGGGGTGGACGCGGCGCTGATCCGCACCGACGGCGTGTCCGTCTCTGAGTTTGGACATTCTGTCTATCGCGCCTATTCCGAGGCGGAGCGGGCTGAACTTCGGGCGGCGCTTCTGACTGCGCGCGAGGCTTCGACCGCGAGCCTGAAAGTCGGGCGGCCAGGCTGGCTGCGCGCCGCGGAAGAGCTGGTGACGGAGCGCCACGCAGAGGCGGTGGAGGCTCTGATTTCGGACGCTGACGTCGGGCCAGCGGTGGTCGGCTTTCACGGGCAGACCGTGGTCCATCGCCCAGCCGAACGCCTGACCGTTCAGATAGGCGATGGGGCGGCGCTCACGCGGCGGACCGGCGTTCCTGTCGCCTGGGACTTCCGCTCTGACGATGTGGCGCAGGGCGGGCAGGGCGCCCCATTGGCGCCGCTCTATCACGCAGCATTGGCGCGCCGGATCGCGAAGGAGACGGGCGAGACGGCCCCGCTCGCCTTCCTCAATATCGGCGGCGTGGCGAATGTCACCTGGGTCGACCCGGCGGCGCCCGATCCCCATGCGGCGGAGGCGCTGATCGCCTTCGACACCGGGCCGGGCAACGCGCTGATCGACGATTTCGTGCGATCCCGTACTGGCGCCGCGCATGACGAAGGCGGCGCGCTGGCGGCGAGGGGCTATGCCGGAGCCAATGAAGTGGCCGCGGCGCTTGCGCCGTTTCGCGCGGCCTATGGCGAGGTCGCGGGGCCGAAATCCTTGGACCGGTTCTCGATCACCGGACTCGACCTTTCGAACCAGTCCACCGAGGACGGCGCGGCGCTTCTGACTGCGCTGACCGTCGAAAGCGTTGCGTGGAGCATCGAGCGGTTCCCGAGCCCGCCCGCACGCTGGATCGTCTGCGGCGGCGGCCGCAAGAACCAGACGATGATGGACAGGCTGCGGGCGCGGCTGGGCGCGAGCGTCGACGCGGCTGAGGCTGTCGGTCTCGACGGAGACATGCTGGAGGCGCAGGCTTTCGCCTTCCTCGCGGTTCGGGCCTTAAGGGGGTTGCCGGTTTCCGCCCCCGCCGTCACCGGGGCGGCAGGACGGGCGCGGGTCGCGCGCCCGTAAGCGTCACGCCTCGGCGGCGGCCGCGGCGGCTTTTTCCTGCATACGGGCGTGCACGTAACCTTCAACGATGTCGATCATCTCCTCCATCCCCTTGTCGTAGAGATGGTTCGCCTCCGGCACCGTGGTGTGGGTGATGGTGATGCCCTTCTGCGATTGCAGTTTCTCGGCCAGCTTTGTCACATCCGCCATGGGCGCGATGCGGTCCGACTCTCCGTTGATGATCAGACCGGAGGACGGGCAGGGCGCGAGGAACGAGAAATCGTACATGTTGGCGGGCGGCGAGACGGAGACGAAGCCCTCGATCTCGGGTCGGCGCATCAGAAGCTGCATGCCGATCCAGGCGCCGAAGGAGAACCCGGCGACCCAGCAGCCCTTGGCGGCCGGATGCAACGCCTGCAGGTAGTCGAGCGCCGAGGCCGCGTCCGACAACTCTCCGATGCCCTGATCGAATTCGCCCTGACTGCGCCCCACGCCGCGGAAGTTGAACCGCAACACGGAGAATCCCAGACGGTGAAAGGCATAATGAAGGTTGTAGACGACCTTGTTGTTCATCGTGCCCCCGAACTGCGGGTGCGGGTGCATGATGATGGCGATCGGCGCGTCCTTTTGCTTTTGAGAATGCAGACGGCCCTCGAGGCGGCCCTCGGGACCCGGAAAAATCACTTCTGGCATTGGTTCAACTCCCCAAGCTCGCGCCAGCAATCCGGGCCTCCAGATGCTTGACTAAATGAGTCAGGCAACCTAGAAACATTCTAAATTTGCTGTGTCTTCGGTGAAGCGGCGCGCATCATGGGCAGGTAGAGGCCTTCGGCCTGAAGGTCAATGCCGGGACCCCCATTTTGACGCTGAAATCTCATCGGAAACGCAAGTTCGGGTAGGTTCGCTCATGAAACTCAGCACCAAGGGCCGTTACGCCGTCACCGCGCTCGCAGACATTGCGCTGCAGGGCGAGGGCGCGCTCGTGTCGTTGGGCGAGATTTCGACCCGGCAGGACATTTCGCTGCCCTATCTGGAGCAGCTGTTCGTGAAGCTCCGCAAGGCGGAGATCGTCGAAAGCGTGCGCGGCCCAGGCGGCGGGTACCGGCTGGCCAAACCGGCGGGCGAGACGCGCATCTCCGACATCATGTCCGCCGTCGACGAGACGCTGAACGCCATGCGCTGCGAGGATCTGGACGGGAAGGGCTGCGCTGGATCGAAGGCGCAGTGCCTGACCCATGACCTGTGGGAGCAGCTTTCCGCGCATGTCTATGTGTTCCTGAACAAGACGACGATCGCTGACGTGATCGGCAACAAGCTGACGCCATGCCCGGCCGTTCCCGATTTCAGCGCGCTGCTGGACGACGAGGCGGAGGAGGCGCGGGCGTGACCGGCCTCAACGGGCATAGGGTCTATCTGGACTGGAACGCCACGGCGCCGCTCAGGCCCGAGGCGCGCGCCGCCATGCTGGAGGCGATGGATCTGGTGGGCAACCCCTCCAGTGTTCACGCCGAGGGGCGGGCGGCCAAGGCGGTTATCGAGAAGGCGCGCGCGCAGGTCGCGGCGCTGGTCGGCTGCGAGCCCGGCGAGATGGTGTTCACGTCGGGGGCGACGGAGGCCAATAACTGGGTCTTTATCGATTCCAGCGCGTGTCTCGGCCGTTGGGGCGAACATGAAAGCAGCACCTCGGCCGCGGGCGAGTGGGGTGGAATCGACTACGGCGTGAAAACGCTTCCGGACGGGGGCGTAGACCGGTCCTGCCTCGCCGAGATCGTGGGAAACGCCGTTGGCTGGGTCATCGACTTCGCGTCATTCGAAACCGCCAACGCCGAGACCGGCCGGATCGAGGACATCGCCAGTCTGTTTGCGGAACTCCGCGCCGCATCTGTCGTCTGCGTCGGTGAAAAACCGGAGAACTGGGACGAGCTTGAGAGGTATGGCGCGAAGTGGCGCTTCTGGCTCCATACGGACGCCACTCAGGCGGCGCCGCGCGGCGCCTTCAGTTTCCGCGACACCGGCGCGGATATGGCGTCTTGCTCGGCTCATAAGCTCGGCGGACCCAAGGGAGTGGGCGCGCTGATCGTCCGCAAGGGACTGGACAAACATCCCATGTTCTTCGGCGGCGGGCAGGAACAGGGCCGCCGCTCCGGCACCGAGAACGTGATTGGCATCGCCGGGTTCGGCGCCGCGGCCGAGGCCGCGAAGCGAGATATTGAAGCGGGCGTCTGGGATCGCATGGAGAAGCTCCGCGACGCCCTGGAGAGCAAGCTTGCCGAAGCCGCGCCCGAGATCATCATCTTCGGCAAGGACGCCCCGCGCCTGCCCAACACCTCCTGCTTCGCCATTCGAGGCTGGGCGGGCGAGACACAGGTTATGCAGATGGACCTCGCCGGCTTCGCGGTCAGCGCCGGGTCCGCCTGCTCCAGCGGCAAGGTCGGCCCATCCCGCGTCATCCTCGCCATGACCGGGGATGAGGAACTCGCCCGCTCCGCCATCCGCGTGAGCATGGGGCCGACAACGACGGAGGCGGAGGTCATGGCCTTCGCCGACACCTGGATCGAACACTATGCCCGGCGCGCAAAGAACGCCGCTTAACTGTCTGAGGAATAGACATGACTGTGCTTGACGATATGAACGCCAAAGAGGGCGTCGAGCAGGAGACGCTGGACGCGGTGCGGTCGATCTCCGGCAAGTACAAATACGGCTGGACCAGCGATGTGGAGATGGAGTTCGCGCCCCAGGGCCTTAACGAGGACATCGTGCGGCTGATCTCGGAGAAGAAGCACGAGCCCGAGTGGCTGCTGGAATGGCGTCTCGCCGCCTATCGCCGCTGGCTGGAGCAGCCGGAGCCCGATTGGGCGATGCTGAAGATCGAGCCGATCGATTATCAGGCGCAGTATTACTACGCCCAGCCCAAAGGGTTCGACGAGAAACCGAAGTCTTTAGATGAGGTCGATCCGGAGCTGCTGCGCACCTACGAAAAGCTCGGCATCCCATTGAAAGAGCAGATGATTCTGGCCGGCGTCGAAGGCGCAGAGGCCGCGCCCGCCGAGGGCCGCAAGGTCGCCGTCGACGCTGTGTTCGACTCGGTCTCGGTCGGCACGACCTTCAAGAAGGAACTGGCCGCGGCCGGCGTCATCTTCTGCTCGATCTCGGAGGCGGTGCAGGACCATCCCGAACTGGTGAAGAAATATCTC
>QKHF01000083.1 GCA_003250135.1 Paracoccaceae bacterium
GGGCCAGAAGGTCGCCGCCGGGGACCTCTTGCTGACCATCGAGGCGATGAAGATGGAGACCGCCATCCACGCCGACCGCGCCGGAACCGTCAAGACCGTCCACGCCCCCGTCGGCGCCCAGGTCGACGCAAAGGACCTCCTCGTCGAGTTCGAGCCGGGATAAGAAAAGGGAAGGTGGCGGAGGAGCTGAATTTTCTGCCGCTTCTCACCGGTTCCTTCGCGACGCCGGCGGCGGAGAACCCGACTGTCGCGATGGTCGAAGCGGCCTATCAGGCCCTCGACCTCGACGCCCGCTACATCAATTGCGACGTCGCGCCCGAGGGACTGGCCGACGCCGTGCGCGGCGCGGTCGCCATGGGCTGGGCCGGGTTCAACTGCTCGATCCCGCACAAGATTGCGGTGATGGCGCTCCTCGACGAAATCGCGCCCTCCGCCGCGATCATCGGCGCGGTGAACTGCGTGGTCATCCGGGAAGGGCGCCTGATCGGCGAGAACACCGATGGCCGCGGCTTCCTGACGTCGCTTAGCGAAGTCATCGATCCGGCGCGACGCTCGGTGGTCCTGTTCGGGGCGGGCGGGGCCGCGCGCGCTATCGCAGTGGAGCTGGCGCTTGCGGGCGCCGGGCCGATCCGCATCGTCAACCGGAGCGCCCGGAGCGGCGAGGAATTGGCGGCCCTGGTGAGCGAGAAGACCGGAGCCTCGGCGACCTTCGAGCCTTGGGACGAGTGCTATCGCATTCCGGATGGGGTGGAGATTGTCGTCAACGCGACCTCGATCGGCCTGTACCCGGACGTTGGCGCGATGCCGAACCTTGCCCCCGATACACTGCGGCCCGGCATGGTGGTGGCGGATGTGATCCCGAACCCGCCGCGCACCCGCCTGATCCGCGAGGCCGAAGCGCGCGGCTGCGTCCCACTCGATGGGCTCGGCATGCTGGTCAATCAAGGCGTGATCAGCATCGCGCTCTGGACCGGTCTTGCGGCCGATCCCGGCGTGATGCGCCGCAAGCTGGAGGAAATCTTCGGCGTCTAGCTCAGGCGGCCTCGCGACGGCGCCGCTTTTTCGCGCGCAGCAGGTTCAGCCCCTCGACGCCGCCCGCAAACACCATGGCGGCGTAAATGAACCCGCGCTCCACATGGTAGTGCAGCCCGTCCGCCATCAGCGCCATGCCGACCATGACGAGGAAGGCGAGGGCCAGCATCTTGGTCGAGGGGTGGCGCTCGATGAAGTCCGCGATCGGCGCGGCCCCGATCGCCATCACGCCGATCGAGACCACGACCGCCGCGATCATCACCTCCAGATGATCGGCGATGCCGACTGCGGTGATCACGCTGTCGAGCGAGAAGATCAGGTCCAGCATCATGATCTGGAACACGACGCCGGTCAGCGTGGCCTTCGCGCCGCCGCTCGCAGCGGCTTCCTCATGGTCGCCCTCGACCTCCACGAAGATCTCGGTCGACGCCTTGTAGAGCAGGAACAACCCGCCTCCGAGCAGGATCATGTCGCGCCACGACACGGCGAATCCGGCGATGGTGGTGAACGGCTCTGTCAGGCTGACGATCCACGAGATCGACATCAGGAGGAGGATGCGCATCACCAGCGCGCCTGAAAGGCCGATCAGCCGCGCCTTGCGGCGCATCTCAGCGGGCAGGCGCGCGGCGGCGATGGAGATGAAGATGATATTGTCGACGCCGAGGATGATCTCGAGCACCGTGAGGGTGGCGAAGCTCGCCCAGGCGGTGGGATCGGTGAGGAGGTCCAGCATTGGCGGGGACGCCTTTCAGCGTGGCGGTGAAGGGTCGCCTCCAATATGGGAAGCGCCCGCGTTTTCGCGCAAGCCTGTCGCGCGCTTGCGCAACGAAATCTCGCGCCGGCCGCGGAATCGCTCTATGGTCCCGCGCCGTTACGACGGTGAGTTGAACCTGGAAGGAGACCGCAATGGCCTATCGGCTTGAGGGGCGGACGGCGATCGTGACCGGCGCGGGCGGCGGCGTCGGACGCGCGATCGCTCGCCGGTTCACCGAGGTCGGCGTCAACGTGATGTTGGCCGAGGCCAGCGAGGAGAACCTGTCCGCGGCCATCGAGGCGGTCGGCGACAAGGGTCCGGGCAAGGTGGAGACTTTCCACTGCGACATCTGCCAGCGGTTGGACACCAACAATCTGCTGGCCGCCACGTTGTCGGCTTTCGACCGGATCGACATCGTCGTCAACGCCGCGCGCAAGATCAAACGCGGCGAGTTTTTCGAGCTGAAGGAAGAGGATTTCCAGCAGGTCATGGAGACCAACCTGAAATCCACTTTCGTCCTAAGCCAGGCGGCCGCGCGCAAGATGATCCAACTCGCCAAGGACCGGGACGAACCCTGCAAGGGGGCCATCGTCAACATCAGCTCCATCGCTGCGACGCGGACGCTGCCGACGCTTCTGCCCTATTCGGTGTCCTGCGCCGCGCTCGATCAGCTGACCCGCTCTATGGCGGTGTCGCTCGCCTCAAGCGGCATACGGGTGAACGCCATCGCGCTCGGCGGCGTGATGACCCGGTCGATTAAAGAGGCGATGAAGGAACTGGACGATTTCCGCGCCCAGATGACGGCGGTCACGCCGCTGGGGCGGATCGGCGAGCCTGCGGAGGCGGCGGAGGTCGCGCTCTACCTCGCCTCCGACGCGGCCAGTTTCGTCACAGGGCAGGTGGTGGCCGTCGATGGCGGGCGCAGCCTGCTGGACCCGCTGGCGACGCCCGCAGTCTAGGCGCCGCCGGGCGAACCCTCGCTTAGCGCGGCTCGTCCTCGTCGTCCTCTTCCGAGGCTTTCGGCAGGTTGAACAGAGACTCGGCGTCGTATGCCGGCCGCTTTTCCTCGTCCTCGTCAGACGAGTCGGACAGCGTGAAATTCTCCAGCCCGCCGAAATCCTTCATCGGGCGCGTATCGCCGGACGCCAGCGACTCGTCCGTCGACAAGAGGCTCATGCGCTCTTCCGGCGACATCAGCGCATCGGCGTCCTTGGCCTTCTTGGAGGCGGCCTTCTGCACGGCGGCGTCCAGATCCAGCTGTTTGCAGAGGCCGAGGGCCACCGGATCCACCGGGCGGATGTTGGCCGAGTTCCAGTGGGTGCGCTCGCGGATCGACTGGATGGTCGGCTTGGTGGTGCCGACCAGCTTCATGATCTGCCCGTCAGAAAGCTCCGGATGATAACGCACCAGCCACGCGATGGCCGAGGGCCGCTCCTGCCGCTTCGACAGCGGCGTGTAGCGCGGCCCCTTGCGCTTCTGCTCGGGCGCGATGTCGCGCTTCAGCAGTTTCAGCCGGGCGATCGGGTCCTTCTCGCAGCGCTCGATCTCTTCGCGGCTCAGCTGGTGGTTGGTGATCGGGTCCATGCCCTTGATGCCGACCGCGACCTCGCCGTCGGCGATGCCCGAAATCTCCAGCTCGTGCATGCCGGTGAATTCCGCGATCTGGCGGAAGGTCAGCGTGGTGTTGTCCACCAGCCAGACGGCGGTGGCTTTGGGCATCAGCGGCAAGTCGGCCATGGCGGTCTCTCCCAACAGGATGCGGCTCTTCGTGCGCTCCGAGAAACGGGGCGCGGCGGCGCTTCCAACGGTTTCGAGGAAAATCTCTGGTCGGCTATATAGGCGGATCAGTCGCGGGAATAAAGCGGATTTCTCAGCGTCCGCCCGATCAGAGATCCGCCACTTTCAGCACGATCTTGCCGACATGGGCGCTGCTTTCCATGCGCGCATGCGCCTTGGCGGCGTCCTCCAGCGGGAACTCGGAGTCCATGATCGGCTTCACCCGCCCCGCCGCGACCAGCGGCCAGACCTTGGCCTCCAGCTCCTTCGCCATCTGCGCCTTCGCCTCCACAGATTGGGGCCGCAGGGTGGAGCCAGTCCAGGTGATCCGGCGCACCATGGCGGCGGAGAAGTTGATCTCCGCTTTCGGGCCGCGCAGGAAGCCGATGGAGACGATGCGCCCGTCCATGGCCGCCGCCTTGAAGTTCCGAGGCAGGTAATCTCCGCCCACCATGTCGAGGATCAGGTTCACGCCCTTGCCCCCGGTCGCGGCCTTCACCGCCTCGACGAAATCCTCCTCGCGGTAGTTGATCGCGCGCTCGGCGCCCAGCTCTTCGCAGACCTTGCATTTCTCGGCCGAACCGGCGGTGGTGAAGACCCGTGCGCCGAAGGCGCTCGCCAGCTGGATCGCGGTGGTGCCGATGCCGGAGGAGCCGCCATGGACGAGGAACGCCTCGCCCGCCTGCAGGCCGCCGCGCATGAAGACATTGGACCAGACGGTGAAGGCGGTTTCCGGAACCGCGCCCGCCTCGGCCAGCGACAGCCCGTCGGGGATCGGCAGGGCGTGGGACTGGGGCGTCGTGGCGAATTCGGCGTAACCGCCGCCGGGCAACAGCGCGCAAACCCGGTCGCCCACTTTCCAGCGGTCCACATTCGGTCCGACCGCGGCGACCTCGCCCGACGCCTCCAGCCCCGGAAGGTCCGAGGCGCCCTTGGGCGCGGGATAGCCGCCAGCCCGCTGGATCGCGTCGGGCCGGTTCACGCCTGCATAGGCGACGCGGATCAGGATCTCGCCCGCCATCGGCGCGGGGACGGGTCTTGTGGTCGGCTTCAGAACCTCGGGTCCGCCCGGCTCAGTGATCTCGATGGCGCGCATGGTCTGGGGCAGGTCGGTCATGGGGGCCTCTCGGTTGCGGCGGACGGATTGGCAAGACTTAAGGCGCGCGTCCGTCGCGTGTCCAGCCGATCAGCCGCGCGAATGTTTCCTCAGCGGGAATCGCCGCGCCCGTGCTATGTTTCTCGGGGATCAACTCAACCTCAGGGGGACGATCATGGCGGGCCAAATGGTGTACGTCGAGGCGGGGAGCTTCAAGGTCTCCAAGATTTTCGACAGCAAGCTGAAGGCGAAAGTGGCGACGATGATGAAGGACGCCACCGCAAAGGCGATCAAGGAACAGAAGACATTCACCACCGACAAGAAGAAGGCGGCCGGCAAGGAATATGCGATCGGCGGCACGGTCACGGACCTGGCGTGCGATGGCGAGGGCGCGAAGGCTACGCTCAGCATCTCGATCCTGCCGGTGGTGACCGACAAGGGCGGCAAGATCGTCGCCAAGCTCAAGATGACGGCGACGGGAAAGCTCTCGGGGATCAACACCAAGAAGATCGAGGGCGATATCGAATTCCTGATCGACAGTGTCTGGCGCAAGGACTTCATGGCGAAGGCCGGCAAGATTCTGCCGACGATCTGATCCGTCCCGGTCAGGTTTCCGCTTAGTTGTGGTCGGGCGCGATCAGCGCGCCCGGTTCGCGATGGTCGTCGGCTGCGAGAAGGGCCGCCAATGCGGCGTCCTCAATCTCGGCGGCTTTCGCGCGCGGACAGAAGACCGAAACCTCGAAGGCCAGCTTCGCGAATTCCGTCGTGCGAATGCGAACTACCG
Organism: Paracoccaceae bacterium; assembly: GCA_003250135.1. Taxonomy (GTDB): domain Bacteria; phylum Pseudomonadota; class Alphaproteobacteria; order Rhodobacterales; family Rhodobacteraceae; genus SZUA-547. The sequence continues at coordinate 5,443 of QKHF01000083.1, forward strand.
GATCGGGGCTGCGAAAGTGCTCGCCCCAGGATTTCTCGACCACCTTGGCGTAGCGATGCGCCAGATCCGAGAACTCGGCCGCTTTCGCATCTATCGCCGCCCGAATTCTCCCGGCGGCCGCCTCAGCGTCGATCACCGGCTCCCAGTAGAGCGTGAACCGATGGAAGATGAACCGTTTGCGAAAGTTCTGGTTCACGACCGGGTTGGTCACGAACTGGCTGTTCGGTAGCCAGATGGTGCGGCCGGTCAGTTCGAAGTCAGTCGGGTCAAGCTCCTGCAGCGTCGTCGAGAACAGCGACTCCTCGATCACCTCGCCCGAGTGCCCGGCGACCTCGATCCAGTCGCCAACCGAGAAGGCGCGGCTCGCGCCCCGCCAGATCGCGCCGGAAACGCAAAGCAGCAATTCCTTGGTGGCGATCACGACGGCGACCGCCACAGCCGTGATGGAGAGCGCGAACTTCTCGACCTCCGGCGCCCAGACCACGAACAGCATCGCCAGGATCAGCGCGGTGGAGACGTTCTTTACCAGTGAGATCCACCAGCG
>QKHF01000060.1 GCA_003250135.1 Paracoccaceae bacterium
TTCATGTTGCACTGCGGCGACAGCTTGCCGCTGCGTTGCGGTTTGGGGTGGTATCTTAAGCATTCTCTGAATAGGTTCCGCCCGTCTGCGGATGGCGCGCGCTTGTCTGGCGCGCCCGCTGCGGGGGCCACGACGCTCCCATCGGCCCGGATCCGGCGCAGGCGCAGCAGTAACGAAGGAGAATTGCATGGCGCAACCGCGCATCCTGATGGTTTTGACCTCTTACGACCGTTTCGGCTTCCATGGCGGCGAGACCGGCGTCTCGCTGGCGGAATTCGTCGAGGCTTGCTACGCGCTGGCCGATGCGGGCCTGCCCGCCGAGATCGCCACGATCAAGGGCGGCATGCCGCCGATCGACCCGGCCAGCGCCAAAGGAGAGTCCGACGCCCTGCAGCGGTATTCGGAGGACGCGTTCCTGAAGGAGGCGCTGGAGGCTGCGCCCAAGCTCTCGGACGTCGCGACGCTGGAATACGACGCGGTGTTCCTGCCCGGCGGCCCCGGCGCGCTGTGGGATTTCCCGACCGCGCCCGAGCTGACGGTGATGCTGGAGCAGTTCCACCTGACCGGCAAGCCGATCGCCGCCACCGGATGCGCGATGGCCGCGCTGGCCCCCGTGATGGACCGGTTCGGCCGCTCCATCGTCGCCGGCAAGACCGTCAGCGTCTATTCCGACGCCGAGGCGGAGGCGGCCCACCTGAAGGGCGTCGTGCCGTTCTCGCTGGAGCAGAAAATGGGCCAGCTGGGTGCCGAGATCGACAATGGCGCGCCCGGAGAGGCCAAGGTCTCGGTCGCGGGAACGCTGATCACCGGCCAGAACGCGGCCTCGGCCGCCGGCGCCGCCAAGGCGCTGGTCGAGCTCCTGTCCGAGGAAAAGGCGAAAGCCGCCTGATATTCGCGTCATTCCCGGACGCAAGAAACCCCGCCGCGGATCGCGGCGGGGTTTTTGTTTAAGTTTAGAGATTTGCTCGATCGCTATTCCACGCGGATGGTCTTTCGGTCGCCGTACCAGTAGAACTCGAATTCGCCCGTATAATCCGGGTCCGGTCGGAAGCCGATTACTCGCGCCGTAATGCGTTTCCCACAGCTATTCGAACCGCGTGTCGTGGTTCCGGCATCGTAGTATTGGCCCACCCCCGGATCGACGAGGCCGCCTGTCTTGCGCGCGTCGCGAATAACGTCTCGGAAAGACGGCGTCGAATAGCAATCGTAACCTCTAGATGGATAAACCGGCGCCTCGCCGTTCTTTGGAACAATCGCCACGCCGTCCGTGCGCAAACTGGCCACTTCCGCGGTCGAAGGCGTAAAGTCGATCCAATCCAAATTTGACCCTGAGGTTGTATTGCAGGCGGCGAGCAGGGCCGCACAGGACAACGCCGCGAGGACGTGGCGACGGATCGAGGTTGCGCGAGTTGTTTTCATCAGTGGGATCTCCCGAAGAAATGCGGTCGAATATGGGGTGGTGGTGAAACGCGAGGATGAGCGATACAGGCTTGCACCCCTTGATTGATTTTTCAATCTGCGTTTCGCCG
>QKHF01000274.1 GCA_003250135.1 Paracoccaceae bacterium
CCGCGCCTATATCAAGGACGTGCGCTCGGAAGTGCGCGGCCCGCAGATCTTCCTGTCGCGCACCGCGCCCGAGTTCATGGCCAAGCTGTTCGCCATGGAGGTGCCGGAGATCTATGACGGCGTCATCGAGATCAAGGCGGTGGCTCGCGATCCCGGCAGCCGTGCGAAAATCGGCGTGATCAGCTATGATCACTCGATCGACCCCGTGGGCGCTTGCGTCGGCATGCGCGGCAGCCGCGTGCAGGCCGTGGTCAACGAACTGCAGGGCGAGAAGATCGACATCATCCCTTGGAACCAGGATGCGGCGACCTTCATCGTCAACGCGTTGCAGCCGGCCGAGGTCACCAAGGTGGTCATGGACGAGGACGCGCAGCGGATCGAGGTCGTGGTGCCGGAGGACCAGCTGTCGCTCGCCATTGGCCGGCGCGGGCAGAACGTGCGCCTCGCCTCGCAGCTGACCGGCTGGGACATCGACATCCTGACCGACGCCGAGGAATCCGAGCGGCGCCAGCAGGAGTTCGCGCAGCGCACGCAGATGTTCATGGACTCGATGAACGTCGACGAGATGGTCGCTCAGCTTCTGGTTTCCGAGGGCTTCACCTCGCTGGAGGAGGTCGCCTATGTCGAGCTGGACGAGTTGCTGTCGATCGACGGGTTCGACGAGGACACCGCCGAAGAGCTGCAGGCCCGCGCGCGCGAGAGCCTGGAGGAGATCAACGCTCAGGCGATCGACAAGGCGCGCGAACTGGGCGCCCAGGACGACCTGATCGAGTTCGACGGCCTGACGCCGCAGATGGTTCTGGCGCTGGCCGAGGACGGCGTCACCACGCTGGAGGAATTCGCCACCTGCGCCGACTGGGAGTTGGCGGGCGGCTTCACCACCGACGCGGACGGCAACCGCGTGAAGGATGACGGCCTCCTGGAGCCGTTCGACGTCGGCCTCGAGGAGGCGCAGTACCTGATCATGAACGCGCGCGTCGCGGCGGGCATGATCGACCCGGCCGATCTCGAGACGGCCGAAGAGGGCGAGGACGAGGGCGAGACCGGGGACGACGTTCAGGATGGGGCGCAGGCCTGATCCCGGCGGACCGGGGACCCGAGATGACGCGCGGCGGACGGCGCAAGGATCGGGACGGACCGGAGCGGCGCTGCGTCGCGACGGGCGAGAGCGGATCGCCAGAGGGCATGATCCGCTTCGCGCTGGACCCGGACGGCGTAGTGACGCCGGATCTGACTGAGCGCCTGCCGGGCCGCGGGATCTGGGTGACCGCCCGCCGCGACCTGGTCGAGAAAGCGGCGAAGAAGAACCTCTTCGCCCGCTCGGCCAAGCGGCAGGCGACGGTTCCGGACGGGCTGGCCGACCAGATCGAGGCGGCGCTGGCGCGCCGGGCGGTCGAGGCGCTGGGGCTGGCCCGCAAGGCGGGGCTCGCCACCGCGGGGTTCGAAAAGGTTCGGGCCCGGTTGAAACAAGGGCCGGTCGCGGCGCTGATCGAGGCGCGGGACGGGTCGGAACAGGGTCGGGCGCGGCTCAGGCCGATGGCGGGGGAGGCCCCGGTGCTGGCGGCGCTGACCGCATCGGAATTGGGCTTGGCGTTTGGGCGCGATTCTGTGATACACGCCGCCCTCGACGCCGGAGGCGCCGCTGAACGGGTGGTACGAGAGGTTCGTCGCCTTGACGGGTTCAGGGCGGCGCCAAAGGAAGCCCAAGGCGGGGCCGAGGGTGAGAAACGCGCGTCAGTGGGCGCGATGAAGGACGTTTGATGAGCGATACGGACAACGGCGAGAGCAAATCCGGCGGCAAGACGCTGACCCTGAAAGGCGGCGAGACCGGGCGCGTGCGCCAGAGTTTCAGTCACGGCCGCAGCAAGTCTGTGGTGGTGGAGAAGAAGCGCAAGCGCGTCTTCACCCCGCGCGACGGCGCGGCGCCGGCGCCCAAGCCTGCGGCGGAAACGCCGTCTCCGGCCGAGGCCGCGCCCGTGGAGGAAGCCAAGAAAGAGGCGCCCCGCAGCGAGCCCAAGCCGAAGCAGGGCAAGCGCCAGGGCGGCCGCGGCGAGATGCTGCGCAGCCTGTCGCCCGAGGAGCACGCGCGGCGTCTTAAAGCGCTGGAGCTGGCCAAGAAGGACGAGGGCGCACGCCGCCAGCGCGAGGCCGAAGAACGCGCCGCGCGCGAGGCCGAGCTTGAGCGCAAGCGCGAGGAAGCCGAAGAGAAGAAGCGCGCCGAGGAAGAGGCCGAGGCCGCGCGCATCGCCGCCGAAGAGGAAGCCGCGCGCAAGAAAGCCGAGGAGGAGGCCGTCCGGGCCCGTCCCGCCGCGCGCGCCGCGCAGGCGAAGGAGCGTCCCGCCCCGGCCGCCGAGCAGCCGGCCGAGACCTCGGAGGAGCCCGCGCGCCGTCCGAAGCCCGCCGCCGAGAAGCCCGCAGAGTCCGAGGACGACCGTCCGGCGCGCGGCAAGCGCACCGTCGCCCCGGAGGAGCCGAAGCGCCCCGCTCCGTCGCGTGGCCGTCAGGATGGACGCCGCCGCTCCGGCAAGCTGACCATCAACCAGGCGCTGTCCGGCGATGAGGGCGGTCGGCAGAAATCGCTCGCCGCGATGCGCCGCCGTCAGGAGCGCGAGAAGCGCAAGATGATGTCGGGCGGCGAACGCGAGAAAGTCATCCGCGACGTCAAGATTCCCGACGCGATCACCGTGCAGGAGCTGGCCAACCGCATGGCCGTGCGCGCCGCCGACGTGATCAAGTCGCTGATGAAGCAGGGTGTGATGGCGACCATCAACGAGACGCTCGACGCCGATACGGCCGAGTTGATCGTCGAGGAGTTCGGCCACCGCGTGGCGCGCGTCTCCGAGTCCGATGTCGAGAACGTCCTCGACCTGGTCGATGACAAGGCCGAGGACCTGAAGCCGCGTGCGCCGGTCGTCACGGTCATGGGCCATGTCGACCACGGCAAGACCTCGCTTCTGGACGCGCTTCGCAAGACCAACGTGGTCTCGGGCGAGGCCGGCGGCATCACCCAGCATATCGGCGCCTATCAGGTGCACACCGACAGCGGCGTCGTGACCTTCCTCGACACGCCGGGCCACGCCGCGTTCACGTCGATGCGCGCGCGCGGCGCGCAGGTGACGGACATCGTCATCCTGGTGGTCGCGGCGGACGATTCGGTCATGCCGCAGACGATCGAGGCGATCCACCACGCCAAGGCCGCCAAGGTGCCGATGATCGTGGCGATCAACAAGATCGACAGGCCGGCCGCCAATCCGAACAAGGTGCGGCAGGAGCTTCTGCAGCACGAGGTCTTCGTCGAAGAGCTCGGTGGCGACGTGCTGGACGTCGAGGTCTCGGCGGTGCGCGGCGACGGGCTGGACACGCTGTTGGAGAATATCGTCCTGCAGGCCGAGGTTCTGGAACTGAGGGCCAATCCGGACCGGCCCGCCGAAGGCGCGGTGATCGAGGCCAAGCTGGATGTGGGCCGCGGCCCTGTCGCCACCGTCCTGGTGCAGAAGGGCACGCTGAAGACCGGCGACATCTTCGTCGTCGGCGAGCAGTGGGGCCGCGTGCGCGCGCTGGTCGACGACAAGGGCGACCGGGTGGACCAGGCCGGCCCCTCGGTCCCCGTCGAGGTGCTGGGTCTTCAGGGCACCCCCGAGGCGGGCGACGTTCTGCAAGTGGTCGAGGACGAGGCCAAGGCGCGCGAGATTTCGGATTATCGCCAGCGCAAGTCGCGCGAAGGCGCGGCTGCGGCCGGCGCCCGCGCGACGCTGGATCAGCTGCTGGCGCAGGCCAAGGCCGGCGACATTCCGGAACTGCCGATCGTGGTGAAATCCGACGTGCAGGGATCGAACGAGGCTATCGTTCAGGCGGTCGAGAAGATCGGCAATGACGAGGTCAAGGTCCGCGTGCTGCATTCCGGCGTGGGCGCGATCACGGAATCGGACGTGAATCTGGCCGAGGCCAGCGGCGCGCCGATCATCGGCTTCAACGTCCGCGCCAACGCGCCCGCGCGCGAGGCCGCGCACCAGAAAGGCGTGGAGATCCGCTATTACTCGGTGATCTACGACCTGGTGGACGACGTGAAGAAGGCGGCCAGCGGCCTCCTCAGCCCCGAGGTCAAGGAGACCTTCATCGGCTACGCTGCGATCAAGCAGGTGTTCAAGGTCACCGGCGTCGGCAAGGTGGCCGGCTGCGAGGTCACCGAGGGCGTCGCGCGCCGTTCCGCGGGCGTGCGCCTGCTGCGCGACAATGTCGTGATCCACGAAGGCAAGCTGAAGACCCTCAAGCGCTTCAAGGACGAAGTGAAAGAGGTCAACGCGGGTCAGGAGTGCGGCATGGCCTTCGAGAACTACGAGGACATCCGCGAGGGCGACGTGATCGAGATCTTCGAGACCGAAGAAATCGAGCGCACGCTGGCCTGACCTAGCGGCGGCGAGCATGTCGAAAAGGTTCGGTAGCGGGTCGGGTCCGACGCAGCGCCAGTTGCGGGTCGGAGAGCTGATCCGCCGGGCGCTGTCGGACCTGCTGGCGCGCGGGGATCTGCATTCGGATGAGCTGGCGGGCATGTCCATCACCGTCGGCGAAGTGCGTTGCTCGCCAGATCTGAAGATCGCGGATGTGTTCGTGATGCCCTTGGGCGGCAAGGGCGCCGAGGGCGTGACCAAGGCGCTGGCCGCGGCCAAGGGTGAGATCCGCCGCGAGGTCGCGCGCGCCGTGAAGCTGAAATTCGCGCCCGATTTCCGGTTTCATCTGGATGAGACCTTCGACCAGATGGACGAGACGCGGCGTCTTCTGAGCGACGAAGCCGTGCGGCGGGACCTCGACGACTGACGGGACGCTCCGATGGCGAGACGCAAGAAAGGCCGCGACGTCCACGGCTGGCTGGTGGTGGACAAGCCGCTGGGCGTCAGCTCGGCGCAGGTGGTCGCAAAGGCGCGCTGGGCGCTTCAGGCAAAGAAGGCGGGACACGCCGGCACGCTGGACCCTGAGGCGACGGGCGTTCTGGCCATCGCCTTCGGCGAGGCGACCAAGACGGTTCCTTACATCACCGACGCGCTGAAATGCTATCGCTTCACCGTGCGCTGGGGCGAAGCGACCAATACCGACGACGCCGAAGGCGAGGTGATCGAAACCTCGGAGGCGCGTCCGTCGGAGGATGACATCCGCGCCGTTTTGCCGGAGTTCACCGGCGAGATCATGCAGGTTCCGCCCCAATTCTCCGCCGTGAAGGTGGAGGGGGAGCGCGCCTATGCGCTGGCCCGCGGCGGTGAGATTTTGGAGCTGGAGGCGCGCCCGTTATGGGTGGAGAGCCTCGATCTGGTCGAGACGCCGGATGCCGACACAGCCGTCTTCGAGATGGTCTGCGGCAAGGGCGGTTATGTGCGGTCCATCGCGCGCGATCTGGGGCGACGCTTGGGCTGCCTCGGCCATGTGATCCAGCTGCGCCGAGTCTTGTCCGGCCCGTTCGGCGAGGAAGACGCGATTTCCTTTGAAACTCTCGACGAATGGCGCCATAACCCGCGCGCTGAAAAGCAATTGCTGCCGGTCTCGACCGGGCTGGACGACATCCCGGCTCTGGCCGTGACGGCGGCGATGGCGGCTCACCTCAAGCAGGGGCGGGCCGTGCCGGCGACAGGTGTGGACCTCTCTTACGGCGACGAGGCTTGGGCGTCCTTCGAAGGAACGCCAGTGGCCGTCGGGACCGTGAAGGGAGGTTTGTTGCATCCGAGCCGGGTGTTCAACCTGATTGGAACAGGAGAAACCGATGTCGATCACTGTTGAGCGCAAGGACGCGCTGATCAAGGAATACGCCCTGAAAGAGGGCGACACCGGGTCCCCCGAGGTGCAGGTCGCGATCCTGACCGAGCGGATCCGCAATCTGACCGAGCACTTCAAGACCCACGCGAAGGACAACCATTCGCGCCGGGGCCT
>QKHF01000059.1 GCA_003250135.1 Paracoccaceae bacterium
GGTGGCGTATTCGCCGCCCAGCATGAACGAACGGAACTGCCCGTAGACCACCTTGAACAGCCGGTCGACCTCGCCGTATTTCCGGCACAGCGCCCGCGCTCGCTCATAGGCGGCCAGAACGCTTTCATGCGCGTAGCCCTTCACGAACGCCAGAGGCACGGCGATCATGATCTGCAGGTCCATCTCGCGCCGGTCGCGCGTTTCCGAGGCGGGAGAGCGGCGCAGGCAGTCCAGCGCCGCCTCCAGATGCGCGATCGCCTCCACATTGGCCGACCGGCTCATCGCCATCCGGGCCGCGGCCAGCCAGTTGCGTTCGGCGGCGGCGAAATCGCCCGCGCGCTGGTAATGGTGGCCGACGACCTCGGGCTCGCGCGCGGCGGCCTCGGGGAAGGTTTCCTCCATCACATGGGCGATGCGGCCATGCCAGCGGGTGCGCGAGGAGCGGAGCATCGACTGATAGGCCGCGTCCTGCACCAGCGCGTGGCGGAAGTGGTAGACCGCCGCATCTCCGCTCCCGCCCACGGGCACGATCAGGTCCGCGTCGACCAGCTGTTCCAGCGCCCTGGCGACCTCCGCCTCGGGACGGCGCTGGACCTGCGCCAGGACCTCGCCGCTGAAGGTCCGGCCGATCGCCGCGGCGACCTGCGCCACCTCCTTCACCGAAGACAGCCTATCCAGCCGGGCCATCAGCGAATCCTGCAGCGATTCCGGGATCGCGGCGGAAAGATCTCCTTCGAAAGTCGCGCCATCCGCCATCAGGCCGGCTTCGACGATCATCTTGGTCAGCTCTTCGATGAACAGCGGCACGCCGTCGGTGCGGGCGACGATCTGGTCCACCAGGGCCTTGGGCGGCGCCTCTCCGGCGATGCTCTCGATCAGCTTGACCGTGTCGCGGCGGCCGAAACGATTCAACTCCAGCGCGGTGACATGGGCGAGGTTCCGCCACGGCGAGATGAACTCGGGCCGCGCCGTGACCAGCACCAGGCAACGCTGCCCCGACAGGCCGTCGATCCAGCGGGTGATGAATTCAAGCGTCGACGCGTCGATCCAGTGCGCGTCCTCCAGAACCAGAAGCAGCGGGCGCTCGCGCTCCATGGCGTCGCAGAGCTGCAAGAGCGACTCGATGATCGCGAGCTTCTCGCGCTCGGGCGAGGGGGCGGCCGCATCGTCGAACTGATCGCGCAGGCCCATCAGCCGGGCGATGGGCGGCGCGACCGCCGCCGAGTCGAGCCCGAGTCCCGCGAGGAATCCCTCGATCTTCGCACGGCTGACTTCGGGTTGATCCGACGAGGCGAGGTCCAGCAATCCGGTCAGCGCCGCCCGGACCGAGTAGAACGCGCTGCTCTTGTGCAGCGGAGAGCCGAACAGCGTCAGCTGGCGAATGTCGCCGCCCGCCAGATCGCGCCCCAGCGAGAACACGATCCGGGATTTGCCGATGCCCGCTTCGCCGGTGATGACCAGAACCTGCCCGTCGCCCTCGGACGCCGCGTCCCAGCGGGTTTCGACCAGTGCGATCTCGGCCTTGCGGCCGATCAGCGGCGGGGCGTCGCCAGAAAAATCCCGCCTTACGGCGTCAAACGCCGATTTCCGCCGCCGCACCCGGTAAAGTTCGATCGGCGCGCTCACTCCGGCGAGGCTGGGGGCGCCGATCGACTCGAACTCCAGCTGCGACCCGATCAGACGGCGGGTGACGGCCGAGGCCACCACCTGCCCCGGACTGGCGCAGGACTGGATGCGGGCGGCGACGTTGGGCGTGTCGCCGAACAGGGACATTCTCTCGACCAGCGAGCCGGTGACCGTCTCTCCCACGACGACCGGGCCGGTGTGCAGGCCGACTCGCACATTGGTGGTGATGGACAGGGCCGGAAAGCCGGCCGCCACATGCGGCGCGCGGTCGGCGATCTCCAGTGCGCTGAGGGCGGCGGCGTAGGTGCTGTTTTCATGCGCCACCGGATAGCCGAACAGGGCGACCACCCCGTCGCCGACGAAGTTCGCGATGTGCCCGTCGTATTTCTCGACGATCTCACTGACCACATTGCGGTAGCGCGCGATCATTTCGCGGTAATCTTCGGGGTCCAGCCTTTCCGAGAGCGTGGTCGACCCTACCAAATCGCTGAAAAGAACTGTTAATTGGCGTCGCTCCGCCGACGCCTCGGCGGGTTTTGGAGAGGGCTTGGCGGCGGCTTCATCGGTTCCGCCGACAACCGGCGCGCCGCAGGCGATGCAGAACTTGGCGCCGTCCAGAACCTCTTCTCCGCACGCGCCGCAATGGGCCGGCAGCTTCGTTCCGCACTCAAGGCAGAACTTGGCGCGCGCCGGGTTGCCGGCGCCGCAACTGGCGCAAGTGACGCTGGAGTCGGACAACCGCTCTCCCCCCGAAAGCGCAACGGCTGCTACAGCCTGATTCTATCAATAGTAGCAAGCCGCGCCTCCTCCCACCACAGCGCGCCGCAACGGTCGGCTCAGTCGCCTGTTTCCGGCTCTTTCGACGATTTATCCCGGGCCGATATTCTTGCCCAAGGTCTTCAATCCGCCGCGCAGCGCTTCGGCCAGTTCGTGAAACAGGGCCGAGCCGCCCGCCATCAACCCGCCCGAAATGGCGATGTCGACGCCGTTCCAGATCAGCTGCGATATGGCGCCCGCATCCTCGCCCAGCGCCCCCAGCGTCTCCATCAGCCGAACGCCGGACAGCGCGACGAGCAGGCCGAGGAGGATGGCGGCGATCGTTGCGGGCCGGGTTCCATCTCTTAGCTTCTGAGTGTCGGCGCGGTTAAACCTGTCGTCGCCATTCATCGAGGCGGCGTTGAGATAGACCTCGACCGTGCGCTCGATCAGCGCGGTGGCGACCAGCATGAACTGAATGCGCGCCCAGAGGTCCTCTTCCCAGCTGACGCTGAGATAGACCTGCCCGCCGACCTGCATTCCGGCGAAGCCGAGGACGGCGATCCCGCCCATGATGGTCAGCCCGTTCAGGAAGGAGTTCGTGAGTGTCATGGCGGCGCTCCTATCTTGGCCTGCCCGGTCGTTGGACCTAGGGCGGGGGCGAGGATGGCTCTACGACCAGCGGCGCGGCGGGATCAGCGTGGCGGCGCCAGGCGCCGTCAGGCGCGGATGCGAGGCGCCACTTGAATCCGGGTGTGAAGGGCGAGCGCGAGAAATAGCGCCACAGCCGCTCGGTCGCGCCCTCGCGGAATGCGAGGGTTTCGAAATCGCTGGCGTTCTCGGCGGTCTCCGGCATCACCTCGATGGCGATTATGGCGCCCGACGCGGATGGCGCGCAGGATATCCGCGCCTCCTGCGGCCCGTATCCGGGAAACTGCGCCAGATCCAGCCGGGCGCTGCGCAACGGCGCGGGGTCAAGCGCCAGCGCGCCGTCGCCGGACCGGTCGAACGCGGACAGATGAAGCGCGCCGTCTTCCGCCGTCGCCGGGATGCAAAGCGCCACCTTCGGCGCGTCCTCGGTCAGGCGGATCGGAATGGCGTGATCCTGCTCCCCAACCCGATAGCGCGCCTCTCCACCGATCTCGGCCAGGGCGAGCAGCGCCGGCGCCGCCTCCAGAGTCGCCTCGGCCATGCCGAAATCGGCCGCCGTGAGCGTTAGGATCCGCTCTCCGGCGGCGCGCGCCTCGCCCTCCACGCGCCGCACGCCTGCGGCGTCGGCGAGGATGGCGAAGCCTTGGGCCTGATAGGCCAGCGTCTCGCCAGGCGCGAGGCGCAGGGTCAGCGCGGCGTCAAGCGCGGGCAGGGGGAACATGGCGCTGGCCACGGCGGCCGACGGGCGATGCGGCGGCGCCGGCGGGGCGGTCAGCGTGATCCCGAGCGCCTGCAGTTCGGGGCTCTCATGCGCGATATTCGCATAGGCGTCGATCCGTTCCGCGCCTCGGGGCAGGCCGGTCAGAACGCTCCTTCGGACCAGGGCGTCCGGTCCGCGCTCCGCCAGAAACGCGCGCAGCATCCGGAACGGGTCGGCGGAGACGGTGATCCAGCGCGTCGTCAGCAGCGGTTGCCGGAGATCCCAGGTGAAGCGGCCATGCCCGATCTGACTTGCCGCGGGCAGCGTGAATTCTGGCGCTTCGGAGGCGCTGGTTTCAACCGGTTGGCCGAAACGCGCGGCGATGCGGTCCGCGAGAGTCTGGGACAGCCCTGCGCGGGTCCCGATATCCACGCGCTCGGAATACGCGATGGGCAAATCGTCGAGCGCCGCTTCGATATGCGAGGCGAACTGGTCGCGGCTCAGCGGGTCCGCGCCGATGCGCGCGCTCAAATCCCCGATCAGCGCGCCGGGGTCGAACTCCGCGGTCTGCGCGACGCGCGGCGACACGCCCCGGAAGCCCATGGCCCCGGCGGCGATGAACGGCGCGATCCCGTCGATTAGCATCCGCTCCATCAACAGCGCGCTGTCCGCGCTCAGCCGTTGCAGCAGGCGCGCGTCTCCGTCGCCGCTCAGCGTCAGCTCCACCGGGCGGTCGAACTCATCTGGCGCGACGACATCGGCGTCGGCCGCGCTGAGCCGCAAACGCCCTTCGGCGGCGGCGACCCCCGCCAGCGCCGCGCCAGGAGTCGCCGCGCGCAAACCGACCAACGCCTGCTCCAGATCCCGGCGACCGACCAGCGTCATGTCCAGCGATCCGAACGGCGGGGGCGGCAGGAACGGCGCCGGCGGCCGTATGATCGAAAGCTGAAAGGCGGGCGCGCCGCCGTCCCGCTCCCCCATGACCAGCTCGGTCGCCGGCGCCAGCCACACATCGCGCCCGTAGGCCGCCCAGACCGGCCCATCCGGCAGGGTGAGCGTTCTGGCGAAATCTGGAAGCCCGGTCAGGGTCATCGCGCCATTCTCGCCTCCTCAGGGAAACGTGCTGAGAAACAGGATGCTGGAAGTCGCGCTCAGCGGCTCTGCATCGCGATCCTGCCGTCCGTCGACGCGAATGATGGTCCGCCGATAGCGGTACGTCCCGTCATGGGCGGCGTGGCGGGTGATGACGTCGTCGAACGGATAATCCACCCGCGCCGCGGCTTCCCCGATATCCGCTGACAGCTCCACAGTGTCGCCGCCCTCGAACTCCACCAGAATGGCGATCACCTGGTCCTCGGGCCGGCCGGCCGGCGCCAAGAACAGGGCCGGGATCGCGCGCACCGTGACGTCGCGGTAATATTCCAGCGTGGCGCGGTCGAGGATCGCGTCCAGGATCGCCGCATCGTCGGGCCGGGGCGTCGCGTCCGTCGTGGCGAACACCTCGATCTCGCCGGCGCCGGGCAAGGCGGGCGAGGGGACAGAGATGGTCAGCATCTCGCCCGGCCCCAGAGTCGCGCCGGGCGGGATGACGCCGCCCAGGTCGATTTCGACCGCGACGCCGCCGCGGGACGCCGCCAGCTTCAGGGAGTCGAGAGCGATCGGACTCTCGACCGCATCGACGATGTCGATCGACAGCTGGCCGGTGGCGTCGTCGATGCTGCTGGCGAGGCTGGTCACGGGGCCGGCGAGCGCGGCGAAATCGGCGATGAAGGGCCGCCTCTCGATCTCCCATCCTTCGACCTCGATCGCGACCGAGCCTGACAGAACGCTGGCGGTGCGCCCCAGCATCGCGTCGAAGGCGAGCTGGAAGTCCACCACCGGGATCGCCAGCGTATCCACCACCGCGCCTTCCAGCATCAGAGAACTGCTGGGCCGCTCCTCGGTTACTCGCCCGGCTTCGGTGGGCCTCTGAATGGTGAAGGTGACCGCCGAGGTCACCAGCGGCTGAAACTCGATCTCCTCGGCGGTGTGGCCGGAGGCCGAGGCGAGCGTTTCCCGCGCCGTGGCGAGCCGCGCCGGGTTTGTCCACGGCGTGACCGCATAATCCCAGGTCACGTCCGTATTCGATGTCGAGCCGCCGTTCGAC
>QKHF01000129.1 GCA_003250135.1 Paracoccaceae bacterium
AGCTGCTGCTGAGTCATTCCAACCATCCAGCGGCGGTGGCGAACGCGTTTTCCGACATGAACGTCGACCGGGTGTTTCATAGGGGTCCTCCTGACATCCCGTTTTCTCTCACAGGTTGTCAAAGCAAGGAGCGGGCCAATTTTTGCGGAGGCGCCCTGAAAGACGTCACATTTGCGATAACGCTTTGTTCAAACTGAATATTTGCACGCTAAGCGCGAGTTAATCTTTATATCTGGCGCGCCAAGGTGGCGCAAAATGCATGTTCAAGTTGAGATGTTTCGCAAATTGCAAAGCAATTTGCATATCGCCGTCACAAAGCTGTAGCAATTCGGGCGTGTCGCTTTCGCTCGTGCGGGTCGAGGAACCGCTTGCGCAGGCGAATGTGTTCGGGGGTCACTTCAACCAACTCGTCGTCGCCGATATAGGCGATCGCCTCCTCCAGCCCGAAGCGCTGCGGCGGGGTCAGGGTCACGGCGTCGTCCTTGCCGGCGGCGCGGATGTTGGTCAGCTTCTTGCCCTTCAGCGGATTCACCTCCAGATCGGGTCCCCGGCTGTGCTCTCCGATGATCATCCCCTGGTAGACCGCCTCGCCCGCGCCGATGAACAGCCGCCCGCGCTCCTCGAGGTTCCAGAGCGCGTAGGCGACGCTCTGGCCCTGCTCCATCGAGATCAGCGCGCCGGTGCGCCGGTTCTGGATCGCGCCCTTGTAGGGAGCCCAGGAATGGAAGACGCGGTTCATCACGCCGCTGCCGCGAGTGTCGGTCAGGAATTCGCCGTGATAGCCGATCAGGCCGCGGCTCGGCACGAGCGCGACAATGCGGGTCTTGCCGCCGCCGGAGGGGCGCATCTCGGCCAGTTCGCCCTTGCGCTGGGCCAGCTTGTCGACGACGACGCCGGAATATTCCTCGTCCACGTCGACGGTGACTTCCTCGATCGGCTCCAGCCGCTGGCCGTCCTCCTCGCGATAGAGGACGCGGGGACGGGAGATGGAGAGCTCGAAGCCCTCGCGGCGCATGGTCTCGATCAGGACGCCCATCTGCAGCTCGCCCCGGCCCGACACCTCGAACGCCTCGCCGCCGGGCGTGTCCTTGACCCGGATCGCGACGTTGCTTTCGGCCTCGCGCATCAGGCGTTCGCGGATCACCCGGCTCTGCACCTTGTCGCCCGAGCGGCCCGCATAGGGGCTGTCGTTGATGCCGAAGGTGACGGAGATGGTCGGCGGGTCGATCGGCTGGGCGTCGATCGGCTCGGCCACTGAGGGCGCGCAAATCGTGTCGGCGACGGTCGGCTTGGTCATGCCGGCGAGCGCGACGATGTCGCCCGCCTCGGCGCGGTCGATCGGGCGGCGCTCCAGCCCGCGGAAGGCGAGAATCTTGGTGACGCGGAAGCGCTCGATCTCGTCGCCCTTCCGCGACAGCGCCTTGACGGAGTCGCCGGGCTTCACCGAGCCGGATTCGACGCGCCCGGTCAGGATGCGGCCGAGGAATGGGTCCGCCTCCAGCGTGGT
>QKHF01000182.1 GCA_003250135.1 Paracoccaceae bacterium
GGGTGGCGGCGTCGAGGAACGGGCTGGGCGCCTCCTCGACGACCTTCTGGTTCCGTCGCTGGATCGAGCATTCGCGCTCATTCAGATAGACGCAGTTGCCATGCTTGTCGCCCAGCACCTGGATCTCGATATGACGCGGCTGGGTGACGAACTTCTCGATGAAGATGCGGTCGTCGCCGAAGCTCGCAGCCGCCTCGTTCTTCGAGGACTGGAAGCCTTCGCGCGTCTCCGCCTCGTTCCAGGCGATGCGCATGCCCTTGCCGCCACCGCCGGCGGAGGCCTTGATCATCACAGGATAGCCGATCTCGCCCGCGATCTGCACGGCCTCGTCGGCGTCGGCGATCAGGCCCATATAGCCGGGCACGGTGGAGACGCCCGCTTCGGCGGCCAGCTTCTTCGAGGTGATCTTGTCACCCATGGCGTTGATCGCGCCCACCGGCGGGCCGATGAAGGCGACGCCAGCCGCGTCCAGCGCCTCGGCGAATTTCGGGTTCTCGGACAGGAAGCCGTAGCCCGGATGCACCGCCTCGGCGCCCGTGTCCTTGATCGCCTGCATGACCTTGTCGATCACGATGTAGGACTGGTTGGCGGGCGGCGGTCCGATATGCACCGCCTCGTCCGCCATACGCACATGCAGCGCGTCCTTGTCGGCGTCCGAGTAGATCGCGACAGTCGCGATCCCCATCTTCTTGGCCGATTTGATCACGCGGCAGGCGATCTCTCCACGGTTGGCGATCAGGATTTTCTTGAACATGGGCGTTCCCTCGTTATCGCTTCGATTGGACGGCGGCGTCGTGCAGACGCGCGCCGGCCTCGTCGAAGCAGCAGAACGTGACTTCTTCGATCACACTTGCGATGGTTGCGTTTGAAAGCGCTTCGAGCGTCGCCGAGACCGCGATCTCAGCCGCCTCTTCGCGCGGGTATCCGTAAATTCCGGTCGAAATCGCCGGAAAGGCCAGCGTGGCGCAGTCATTCTCGGCCGCCACCTCCAGCGAGCGGCGATAGCAGGAGCCGAGCAGAGCCGCCTCGCCCGCGCCGCCGCCGCGCCAGACCGGCCCGACCGTATGGATCACGTGGCGCGCGGGCAGCTTGTAGCCCTTGGTGATCTTGGCGTCGCCAGTCTCGCAGCCGCCCAATGTTCGGCACTCGGCCAGAAGATCGGGCCCCGCCTTTCGGTGGATGGCGCCGTCCACGCCGCCCCCGCCCAGAAGCGAGGAATTGGCGGCGTTGACGATGGCGTCGACCTCAAGCGTGGTGATGTCGGCCTGAATGACGCTGAGGCGATCGAGAGGTTCGGTCAT
The DNA here is from genome assembly GCA_003250135.1 of Paracoccaceae bacterium. Taxonomy (GTDB): domain Bacteria; phylum Pseudomonadota; class Alphaproteobacteria; order Rhodobacterales; family Rhodobacteraceae; genus SZUA-547. Next base: position 1,302 of record QKHF01000182.1, read on the forward strand.
GATCCGCCTCCGTCGGGACGCTTCGCCAGGCAGTCGATCTCCACCAGCGCGCCCAGCGCCAGTGCGGTCACGCCCACCGTGGTGCGCGCCGGGCGCCGGTCAGCCGGGAAATACTCCTGATAGACGGCATTGAATGCCGAATAATCGCGCTCGAACTCGGCGAGGTAGCAGCGGCACTGCAGGACATGGCTCAGGTCCAGACCGACGCCGTTCAGGACGATCTTCAGATTCTCGATCACGCGAGCCGTCTGCGCCTTGACCCCCCTGGGAAGCGGCGCATCGGGCGCCGCCGGATCCGTGGGCATCTGCCCGGTCAGGATCACCCAGCCGTCCTGCTCCACCGCGTGGGAGAAGGGCGCGACCGGGCGCGGACCATCCGCGATCATGTGGAACACCGGGCCGGTCATTTCCCGCTCCCATTCAAGCCGTCGTTCTCGTCCTCGGGCGCCTTGTCCCGGAAGGCGTCGCCCTCCATGGTCAAGACCGCAATCGTCACGCCCACCGCCCCGAAGGTCACCGCGAACACCACGAACAGCATGAAGAGGACCGTGACCTGTTGCTCCGAGCCGCGGATCAGCGTGTTCAGCCCGAACGTGTCCAGCTTCAGCAGGAGCAGCAGCACCAGCCATCCGGCGGCGATCCCGCCGGCGGTGTGCAGCGCCATGAAGCGCAGGAGTTTCGGGATATGGAGCATGGGTCAGCGCCATCGGTTCAGGCCAGGGCCGGATCAAAGCGGGATGTTGTCGTGCTTCTTCCACGGGTTCTCGAGCTTCTTGCGGCGCAGCGCCGCAAAGGCCCGGGACACGCGGCGGCGGGTCGAATGGGGCATGATCACCTCGTCGATGAAGCCCTTCTCGGCCGCGACGAACGGGTTCGCGAAACGGTCCTCGTAGTTCTTGGTGCGCTCGGCGATCTTGTCCTTGTCGTCCAGTTCGGACCGGTAGAGGATCTCCACCGCGCCCTTGGCCCCCATCACCGCGATCTCGGCGGTCGGCCAGGCGTAGTTCACATCGCCGCGCAGGTGCTTGGAGGCCATAACGTCATAGGCGCCGCCATAGGCCTTTCGGGTGATGACCGTCACTTTCGGCACCGTCGCCTCGCCATAGGCGAACAGCAGCTTCGCGCCGTGCTTGATGACGCCGTTATATTCCTGGCTGGTGCCGGGCATGAAGCCGGGCACGTCAACGAAGGTCAGGATCGGAATGTTGAACGCGTCGCAGAAACGCACGAAGCGCCCCGCCTTGCGCGAAGCCGCGATGTCGAGGCACCCGGCCAGCACCGTCGGCTGGTTGGCGACCACGCCCACCGTGCGGCCTTCGAGCCGGATGAAGCCGGTGATGATGTTCTTGGCGAAATCCTCCTGGATCTCGAAGAAGTCGCCCTCGTCCGCCGTCTTCACGATCAGCTCTTTCATGTCGTAGGGCTGATTGGGATTCTCGGGCACAAGCGAATCGAGGCTCATCTCCAGCCGGTCGGGCCGATCGAAATAGGGGCGGGTCGGCGTCTCGGACCGATTCGAGAGCGGCAGGAAGTCGAACAGCCGACGGATTTCGGCCAGCGTCTCCACATCGTTGTCATAGGCGCCGTCGGCGACCGAGGATTTCGAGGTGTGGGTCTTGGCGCCGCCCAGCTCCTCGGCGGTGACGACCTCATTGGTCACGGTCTTCACCACGTCCGGGCCGGTCACGAACATGTAGGAGCTGTCCTTGACCATAAAGATGAAGTCGGTCATCGCCGGCGAGTAGACCGCGCCGCCCGCGCAGGGGCCCATGATCACGCTGATCTGCGGCACCACGCCCGAGGCCATGATGTTGCGCTGGAACACTTCCGCGTAACCGGCCAGCGAGGCGACGCCTTCCTGAATGCGCGCGCCGCCCGAATCGTTCAGGCCGATCACAGGAGCGCCGTTCTTCATCGCCATATCCATGATCTTGCAGATCTTCTGGGCGTGGGTCTCGGACAGCGAGCCGCCGAACACCGTGAAGTCCTGGCTGAACACGTAGACCTGACGACCGTTGATCGTGCCCCAGCCGGTCACGACGCCGTCGCCGGGGATGCTCGTCTCCTGCATGTTGAATTCAGCGCAGCGGTGAGAGACGAACATGTCGAACTCTTCGAACGAGCCCTCGTCGAGCAAAACCTCGATTCGCTCGCGCGCGATCAGCTTGCCCTTGGCGTGCTGGGAATCGATTCGCTTCTGTCCGCCGCCTAGCCGGGCGTCCGAGCGCCGCGCTTCAAGCTGTTCGAGAATCTCTTTCATGGATTCCTCCCCCTGATCCCCTGTTTTGCGTCGCGACGCGTGGGCCGCGCTCAATTCGATGAAATGAAGCTACATGCGACTGAGCATTTCGGAAAGGATTGAACGGGCGTATCTGCGAATGTATGCTATTTGCAAATTGTAAATTGCGAATTTGCAATTTTTTCGAGGGCCTGATTGGAGAGCGAAATGCCGTTCCAGGACGAACCGAATGACCCTGCGGGCCCCGCGACGCTGCAAAACCCCCGATTTCTCGATCGCCGGACGCCGCCGAACATCTTCACGCTGGTCTATCTGTCCGGAATCACCGCGCTCGCGATCAACCTACATCTGCCCGCCCTGCCGAGCATGGCCGAGTATTTCCAGGCCGACTACGCATTGATGCAACTCTCCGTCGCAGTCTATCTGGGCATGAGCGCGGTCATTCAGATTTTCATCGGCGCGATCTCGGATCAGTTCGGACGCCGCAATGTCGTGCTCGGCGGAATGGCGATCTTCCTGGTCGCGACCCTCGGCTGCATCTTTGCGCCCAATATCTGGGTGTTCTTGTTCTGCCGGGTGATGCAGGCCTTCGCCGTCGTGGGCCAGGTCCTGTCGCGCGCGATCGTGCGGGACGTCGCCGCGGAGGACCGCGCCGCCTCGATGCTCGGCTATGTCACGATGGGGATGGCGGTCGCCCCGATGATCGGCCCGGCCATCGGCGGCGCGCTGGCCGAAGCCTTCGGCTGGAGCGCGATCTTCTGGTTCCTGATCGCCCTAGGGATTGGCGCGCTCATCCTGTCATGGGCGGATCTGGGCGAAACCTCGGGCCGGCGGCGCACCAGCATGGCGGCGCAGATCGCCGAGTATCCCGACCTGCTCACCTCGCCGCGGTTCTGGGCGTATTGCATGGCCTCGGCGCTCTCGGCCGGGGCGTTCTTCGCCTATCTCGGCGGCGCGCCCTACATCGCCGAAGTCGTCTTCGGCATGACGCCAAGCCGGATGGGGCTGTTCTTCGGCGCGCCCGCCATCGGCTATTTCGTCGGAAACTTCCTGTCCGGGCGCTACTCGATGATCTGGGGCGCCAACCGGATGCTGGTGATCGGGTCGATCATCGTACCCACTGGCATCGGAATCTCTCTCACCCTGTTCTACCTCGGCCTCGGCGACGAATGGGTGTTCTTCGGCTTCATGTCCTGCGTCGGCTTGGGCAACGGCATGGTGATCCCGAACGCGACCGCCGCGATGCTGTCGGTCAGGCCGCAGCTCGCGGGCACCGCGGCGGGCCTCGGCGGCGCGATGATGATCGGCGGCGGCGCGGCGCTCTCGGCGCTGGCTGGAACGCTTCTGACGCCGGAGTCGGGCCCGTTTCCGCTGCTCTGGCTGATGGTCTCCACCGGCGTCGCCGGGTCCTGCTGCGGCGTCTACGCCTGGATCCGGTCCCGCCGCCTGATGGGCCTGTGAGGAAAGGAGGCGCCTTATGGTTCGTTCCCGAAAACTCTACGCCGGCGCCCGCGTGCGCGATCTTCGCTCCAAGGAGGGGCTGACGCAGTCGGCCTTCGCCGAGCGGCTGGGCGTGTCGCCCTCCTATCTCAACCAGATCGAGAACAATCAGCGCCCGCTCTCGGCCGCCGTGGTGCTAGCCCTCGCTGAGGCGTTCCGTCTGGACGTCGCCACGCTGGCGGTGGACGAGGCCGACCGGCTGGGCGCCGATCTGCGCGAGGCGCTGGCCGATCCCCTGTTCGCCGACGACGGACCGGGCACGCAGGACATACGCCAGGTGGCAAACACCTCGCCCGCCTTCGCCCGCGCCTTCCTGTCGCTGCACCGGGCGCACCAGCGCGCCAATGAACGGCTCGCCAGCCTGGACGACGCATTGAACCGCGAGGATCGCACCCTGTCGCTGCTGCCTTGGGAGGAGGTGCGCGACTTCTTCCATTACTGCGACAACTACATCGACGCTGTTGATAAAGCGGCCGAAAGCTTCGCCGAGGCGAGCGGGTTCGACGCGGGGCGCGGCGAACGCGACAAGATCGCCGCGGCGGTCGACTGGTTGGAATCGCGTCACGGCCTTCGGGTGACGTTCTCTGTCCGCGACGACGCGCTGCGCGCCTATGATCCGCGGTCGCGGGTGCTTCACATCTCCGCCGCCGCGCCGGCCCCGACCCAGTCGTTCCAGATCGCCCACCAGGTCGCGTTGATCGCGCATGAAAATCTGCTTGAGGCGACGCTCGATTTCGCCCGGTTCCAGACCCAGAGCGCGCGGGAGATCGCCAAGATCGGCCTCGCCAACTATTTCGCCGGCGCCGCGATGCTGCCCTATGG
>QKHF01000051.1 GCA_003250135.1 Paracoccaceae bacterium
GGGGCCGACCGAGCCCGCGACGATCACGGTGCGCCCAGCCTTGTCGGCCACGCCACGCGCCAGCTCCGCCGCACGGACGTTCAGTTCCCGCACGCGATCCTGGGCGTGGTGCAGCTTCAAACGGTTGCGGGTGCCGCCGAAGGAGTTGGTGAGGATCAGGTCCGAACCGGCGTCGACAAAGCTCTGGTGAAGCTCGCGAATGTTGTCCGGCTGGTCCGTGTTCCACAACTCCGGCGCCTCACCCGAGGCGAGGCCCTTGTTGAACAGGTTGGTGCCGGTGGCGCCGTCCGCGAGAATCCAGTCCCGCTCGGACAGGAGCGCCGTCAGAGCGTCCGTCATGGTTCTAGTCCGTCTGTTTCGAATCGCCGCGCACTATAGGGCGGGCCGACGCCCGGCGACAGGCCGGTTTGCTGGGCCTCAGGCGACGCGTTCGGCCTGCCCCGCCAGCGCCTTCAGCCGCTGGATCATGGCCCTTAGACCGTTCGAGCGCTGCTTGGAGATCGCCTGATCGAGACCCAGCCGCGCCATCGCGCCCTCGGCGTCCTCGGCGAGGATCGCCGACGCTGGGCGCCCGGACAGCAACGCATGCAGGATCGCGATCAGGCCGCGCACGATATGGGCGTCGCTGTCGCCCTGAAAATGCAGGATCGGCCCGTTCGGCCCGTCCTCCAGCGACGGCGCGATCCAGACCTGGCTGGCGCAACCGTCCACCTTGGTCGCCGCATTTCGCATGTTTTCCTGCAGTTCAGGCATGGCCTTGCCCAACTCGATGACATAGCGATACCGCTCCTCCCAGTCCTCAAGGAACTCGAAGTTATCGGCGATCTCTTCGAATGTCGGCGCGTCGGCCATGGCGGTCCTCCTAAGCCGATCATGTAGAGGGCGGCGGCCAAAAGGTCCAGAAGCCGCGCCGATGCAGGCGCTTGCGCCTCGCCCTATTCCATGGCTATTGAGGCCCCTGCTTTTCGGCCGATCAAAGGAATGGCGATCCATGCGGAATTTTGGCGGAGCGCTTCGGCGCGGCGGACGCGGCGCGATGGTCGCCTTGCTGGTGATTGGACTGACCGCCTGCTCGGGTTCGGACGAAGAGGAGCCCGCCGTCGACGCGACGCCGCCCGAGCCCGAAAAGGTACTGATGCAGAGCGTCACCGCGATCGATTTCGGCCGCACCTTTGACGCAGTCGTCATCTCGGTCGAGGGGGTCGCGCCGGGCCTCGGCTATCAGAACCCGGAATTGCGCAACCATGCGGGCGGCGCCCGGTCCCAAGACGGTTTCGGCCAGTTTGATCTCGTCGCCACGCCGCCGGACGAGGAACTGGCGAACACCCTGCCGCAGGCCGGCTCGACCAACGCGCTCAGGATTCGCGCCGACCGTGAATTGCCGGCCGCCGTGCTGCAAGGACTGCGCGGCGTGCGGGTGTTCACCGAAGGCGGGGTCGCGACGCGCCCGTTCTAGGCCACGCGCACGTCAGAGCTTGGTGATCCTTACCCGCGAGCCTTTCGCGGACAGCGCGATTTCGCCCCGTTTCAGACGCAGCGCATCCTCGCCGAACACCTCGCGCCGCCAGCCGTGCAGCGCCGGGATGCCGTCCATCTCGCCCGACGCGATCGCTTCGAGTTCGGCGGAGGAGGCGATCAGCTTCGGCGCAACCCCGGTCTCCTCGGACCGCGCTTTGAGCAGCACTTTCAGCAGATCGCTCAGCGCCTGAGCGTTGGATTTCTGCGGCATCTTGTCGGGAGCCTCGGGCCGGTCCTCGGGCGGGCAGGCCTCGCCCCGCGCCACCGCCGCCAGAATCTCCTCCATCGCCTTGGGCTTGCGCGCATCGCGTTGCAGAAGGCGGCTGCGGCCCAGATCTTCCTCGGTCTTCGGCCGGTTGGCGGCGATCTCGAGCAGCGCATCGTCCTTGATGACGCGGTTGCGCGGCACGTCCCGCTCCTGCGCCGTGCGCTCACGCCACGCGGCCAGTTCCCGGGCGATGGCGAGGAACGCGGTTGAATTGGTCCGGGTCTTCAACCTCCGCCACGCGTCTTCAGGATGGACATTGTAGGTCGCCGGGTCGGTCAGGATGGCGATTTCCTCGGCGACCCAGCGCTCCCGCCCGGTCTCTTCAAGCCGCTTGGAAAGATGCTCATAGATCCGCCGCAGATGCGTGACGTCGCCCAGCGCGTAGTGCAGTTGCTTGTCCGACAAGGGCCGGCGCGACCAGTCGGTGAAGCGGGAGCTTTTGTCGAGCTGCGCCTTGGCGATTTTCCGCACCAGCGTCTCGTAACCCACCTGATCGCCATAGCCGCAGACCATGGCCGCCACCTGAGTATCGAACAGAGGCGTCGGAATCACATCGCCGAAATGGTAAAAAATTTCAACGTCTTGCCGGGCGGCGTGAAACACTTTCACGACGTTCGGATCGGCCATCAACGCGTGCACCGGCGCAAGGTCCAGCCCCTTGGCCAAGGGGTCGATCAGCACCGCGCCCTCCTCGCTGGAGGGATCGCCGCCGATGGGGCGCGCCATCTGCAAAAGACAGAGCTGCGGCCAATAGGTCCGCTCCCGAAGGAACTCCGTATCGACCGTCACGTAAGGGGCTTCGGCGAAGTCGGCGCAGATGGCCTCAAGCTCCGCCTGATCGGAAATAAGTCGCATGACTCGCCTATAGCGAACCGCGTCCTGCATGTCGCGGGGAAAACAGACCCGCCCAGCCGCCGACGCAGCGCCACGGCGTCGCGCTCGCCTACAGTTTCCCAATACGAAACAAACAAAGCCAAAAATCGTGAATTGAACTTGTGAGTATTCAGCGCCACTTTGGTGAGCCAAAGGAGAACACTATGCGCCAACCCGTTATCTTCGTCTCTCACGGCTCGCCGACCCTGGTTCTCGACAACACGCCGGCGCGCGACTTCATGCGCCAGTTTGGGCGGACATTGGGACGCCCCCGGGCGATTCTGGTGGTCTCGGCGCATTGGGAGACGGCGATTCCCACCGTCTCGACCTCCGCCCGGCCGGAAACCATCTATGATTTTGGAGGCTTCCCGCCTCAGCTTTACCGGATGACTCACCCTGCGCACGGGGCGCCGGACGTCGCCGAAGAGGTCGTGGAGGCGCTGGAGAGCGCCGGGCTTCCCATCGAGCGCGCGGCGCGCGGCCTAGACCATGGCGCCTGGATTCCGCTGAAGCTGATGAACCCCGAGGCCGACATTCCCGTCCTGCAACTCTCGATCATCCACGGCGGAACGCCCGAGCAGCACCTCGCGCTGGGCCGCGCCATCGCGCCGCTGCGCGACAAGGGCGTGCTGATCCTCGCCTCGGGCTCGATCACCCATGACCTTATGTCGTTCTTCCGCGGACGGCCAAACCTTGACGACCCCGCGCCCGACTGGGTGACGGAGTTTGGCGACTGGGCGGCCGAACGGGTCGAAGCCGGCGATGTGGCGGCGCTGCTCGACTACCGCGCCCAAGGCCCGCACGCCGCCCGAAATCACCCGACCGAGGACCATTTCCTGCCGCTGCACGTGGCGTTGGGCGCCGCCGAGGGCGACACGGGGCGGCGCATCCATCGCAGCCACGCCTACGCCATTCTGCAGATGGACGCCTACGCATTCGGCGAAACGCCCAAAGCGGCTTAATCACGCCGCGACGGGAACCTTTTCGCCGTGCGTATCGTTGTTCTGTATCGACGCGGTACGACGTTTCGCCCAAAAATCGCCGCGATCTGGGCGTCGGAGTCCGCCCGATTCTCAACGGCGCGCGCCGCGCGTTCAATGCAGGAGCAGACCATGTATCTGAAATACGCCATTATCGGCGCCACCGCCCTGTCTCTCACCGCCTGTCAGACGGTGCAGAACAACCCCAACACCGCCACGGGCGCCGCGGTCGGCGCGCTGGCCGGCGCGGGCCTTGGCCTGCTGGTCGGCGGCGATGACCGCCGCAACGCCCTGGTCGGCGCGGGCGTCGGCCTGCTGGCGGGCGCCGCGGTGGGCAGCTATCTCGACCGGCAGCAGCGCGAGCTTGAATCGGACCTCGCGGGCACCGGGGCCACCGTCACCCGCGTCGGCGACGCGCTTCTGGTCAACCTGCCGTCGGGCGTGACCTTCGATGTCGACTCGGCGGCGATCCGGCCCGAGTTCTACACGCCGCTCGCCAATGTCGCGCAGACCATGAACGAGTATCCGGAAAGCTATATCGACGTGATCGGGCACACGGACTCCACCGGCTCGGCGCAGTACAATCAGGCGCTGTCCGAGCGGCGCGCCGGCTCGGTCGGCAGCTTCCTGGTCGGCCAGCGCGTGCTCCAGCAGCGCATCGTGACCTACGGTTATGGCGAGACGCAGCCGATCGCCACGAACGACACCGCCGAGGGCCGCCAGCGGAACCGCCGGGTCGAAATCAAGATCACGCCCGCGACGCGCGGCTGATCCCAACCGTTACCGCTTGCGCGCCGCGAGGGAGCCCCTTCGCGGCGCGTTTGCGTCATATGCCCCTCCAACGCCCGTCTCAGCCTTGACTTTGCAGGGCTGAACCTGTGTATCCGCTCGGTCTGCGCCCGCGCCTCGCGGGCGGTCTTATCCACGCTTGAAGGGCCGAGCCATGCACGCCTACCGCTCCCATACCTGCGCCGATCTCCGCGCCAGCCACGCCGGAGAGACCGTTCGCCTCTCGGGCTGGGTCCACCGGGTGCGCGACCATGGCGGCATCCTGTTCATCGACCTGCGCGACCATTACGGCGTCACCCAGGTGCTGGCCGACCCGGACAGCCCGGCCTTCGCCGAGGTGGAGAAGGTGCGCGCGGAATGGGTGATCCGCATCGACGGCGTGGTGAAGACCCGCGATCCGGAGCTGGTGAACCCGAAGCTCCCGACCGGCGAGGTCGAGGTGTTCATCCGCGACATGGAGGTGCTGGGCGCGGCCGAGGAGCTGCCCCTGCCGGTCTTCGGCGAGCTGGACTATCCGGAGGAGACGCGCCTGAAGTACCGCTTCCTCGATCTTCGCCGCGAGAAGCTGCACAACAACATCATGCTGCGCGCCGGCGTGATCGCCAGCCTCCGCCGCCGCATGGTCGAGCAGGGCTTCACCGAGTTCCAGACCCCGATCCTCACCGCCTCCTCGCCCGAGGGCGCGCGCGACTTCCTGGTGCCCAGCCGCCTGCATCCCGGCAAGTTCTACGCGCTGCCGCAGGCGCCGCAGCAGTTCAAGCAGCTGATCATGGTCGCGGGCTTTGACCGCTACTTCCAGATCGCGCCCTGCTTCCGCGACGAAGACCCGCGCGCCGACCGCTCGCCCACCGACTTCTACCAGCTTGACGTGGAGATGAGCTTCGTCACGCAGGAGGATGTCTTCGCCGCCGTCCAGCCGGTCATCCAAGGTGTGTTCGAGGAGTTCGGCGGCGGCCGCCCGGTCGATCCGGACTGGCCGCTGATCTCCTACGCGGATTCCGCGCTTTGGTATGGCACCGACAAGCCCGACCTGCGCAACCCGATCAAGATGCAGGTCATGAGCGAGCATTTCCGCGGCTCGGGCTTCGCGATCTTCGCGAAACTCTTGGAAAACGAAGGGACCGAGATCCGCGCGATTCCCGCCCCCACCGGCGGCAGCCGCAAGTTCTGCGACCGCATGAACGCGTTTGCGCAGAAGGAAGGCCTGCCGGGGATGGGCTACATCTTCTGGCGCAAGGGCGAGGACGGCGCGATGGAAGCCGCAGGGCCGCTCGCCAAGAACATCGGGCCCGAACGGACCGAGGCGATCCGGCAGCAGCTTTGCCTGGGCGAGGGCGACGCGGCCTTCTTCCTCGGCGGCAAGCCCGAACAGTTCGAGGGCGTCGCGGGCCGCGCACGCACCGAGATCGGTCGCGAACTGGGGCTG
>QKHF01000016.1 GCA_003250135.1 Paracoccaceae bacterium
GAAAAGTTTCCCACCGGGGCGGTCGCGGTGTTCGAGGCGGATATCGACGATTGGAGCGCGCTGGACTTCGGGAAATGCGACTTCACCCGCTACGCGATGCCGAAGGACCTGGTCTAATCGCATCGCCGCGCCAAACGAAAAAGCGCGCCCAGTAGGGCGCGCCTTGTATTTCCAGCTCGACGCCGATTGAGGCGCGTCAGTGCCCCAGGATCTGGCTGAGGAACAACTGGGTGCGCTCGCTCTGCGGGTTGTTGAAGAACTCCTTGGGCTCGTTCTGCTCCACGATCTGCCCGGCGTCCATGAAGATCACCCGGTTGGCCACAGCCTGCGCAAAGCCCATCTCGTGGGTGACGCAGAGCATGGTCATGCCCTCCTCGGCCAGCTCGATCATGGTGTCGAGCACCTCCTTGATCATCTCCGGATCAAGCGCCGAGGTCGGCTCGTCGAACAGCATGATGCGCGGCTTCATGCACAGCGACCGGGCGATCGCCACGCGCTGTTGCTGGCCGCCTGACAGCTGCCCGGGATACTTCTTCGCCTGATCCGGGATCTTGACCTTCTCCAGGAAGTGCATCGCCGTGTCTTCGGCTTCCTTCTTGGGCACCTTGCGGACCCAGATCGGCGCCAGCGTGCAGTTCTCCAGAATGGTCAGATGCGGGAACAGGTTGAAGTGCTGGAAGCACATGCCGACCTCTGACCGGATGCGGTCGATGTTCTTGAGGTCGTTGGTCAGCTCGATCCCCTCCACCTCGATGGTGCCCTTCTGGTGCTCCTCGAGGCGGTTGATGCAGCGGATCATGGTGGACTTGCCCGACCCCGACGGGCCGCAGATCACGATCCGCTCCCCGCGATAGACGGTCAGGTTGATGTCCCGAAGCACGTGGAAGTCGCCATACCACTTGTTCATGTTCGTGATCTGGATGGCGACCTCGTCCGAGACCTGCATTTTCGAGCGGCGATCGCTCGGCGCTTCAGCAGCGGATACGTCTGTCATGATAGCGCTCCTTTAACGTTTGTGTCCGCGATAGAGCTTGCGCTCCATGGCTTGGGAATAACGGGACATGCCGAAGCAGAAGACCCAGAACATGAACGCCACCACGATGTAGCCGGTGGTGCCCGCCGTCGGGTTGATCCATTCGGGGTCCTTCAGGGCCTGGTTCTGCACCGCGCCCAAAAGGTCGAACAGGCCGATGATCAGCACCAGCGTGGTGTCCTTGAACAGGGCGATGAACGAGTTGACGATGCCTGGGATCACCAGCACCAGCGCCTGCGGCAGGATGATCAGCCGCATCTGCTGCCAGTAGCTGAGGCCCAGCGACATGCCGCCTTCGTACTGCCCCTTGCCGATGGCCTGCAGACCGCCGCGCACCACCTCAGCCATATAGGCCGACGAGAACAGCGCGACGCCGATCAGAGCCCGCAAGAGCTTGTCGAACTCAGTATCCGGCGGCAGGAAGAACGGCAGCATCACCGAGGACATGAACAGCACGGTGATCAATGGCACGCCGCGCCAGAACTCGATGAAGATGACCGACAGCATCCGCACAACCGGCAACTGCGACCGCCGGCCGAGCGCCAGAACGATGCCCAGCGGCAGCGACGCGACGATGCCCGTCAACGCCACCACGAAGGTGACCAGAAGGCCGCCCCAAAGGCTGGTGCGCACCGGCTCCAGACCAAACTCGATCGAGAAGATCGCGCCGACCAGAACGATGCCGACCAAAAGGCCGCCAATCGCCTTGAATGCGCCTGAGAACGCATTCAGCGCCTCGCCACCGACGCCCTTGTCAGCGGCGATTCCGACGCCGAACAGCGCCAGGCCGATGACAGCCCAGACGCCCTTCGCGCCCCAGCTTCCCTCCAGCGCGCCGCCGGTCAGCAGGATGAAGGCGACGATCGGATAGGCGGTCAGCATCAGTGCGCCGACCAGACCGCGGGCCGGCGCTTTTTCCCACACCACCCAGGCGATTCCGATCGCGAGCAGCACATAGACGACATCCACGCGCCATAGTTCCTCGCCCGGATACGCGCCATAGATCATCAGGCGCATCTTTGCGGCGATGAACGGCCAGCACGCGCCGCCGTTCTCTCGGCAGGCGTCCGCGCCTGAGACGCCCTCGGGGATCGAGAACGTGCCGTTGACCACCAGGAAGGTCAGCATGCCGGAGATGACGGCGTAAGCGGACAGAACCGACAGGACCGTCAGCAACATCATCACCACCGACTTCACCGTCTTCGCTGGCGACGAGAAGTCGTTCATGGTGCTGAGGATGTTCTCCTTGAGCCAGTGGACGGGCCCATGGGTGTCGGAGGGAGGCGGCATTCGCGGCGCCTCCTCGGTGCGGACATAGGCGAAATTTCGGTCAGTCATCTCGCTCTCCTCACCGTTCTACCAGGCGCTTGCGCGCGTTGTACCAGTTCATGAAGATCGCCGTGGTGATCGAGAAGAACAGGTAGACCATCATCATCATGAAGATCATTTCGATCTCCTGCCCGACCTGGTTCAGAGCGGTGCCGGAGAACGTCGCGACCACGTCCGGGAAGCCGATGGCGGCGGCCAGGGACGAGTTCTTGATGATGTTCAGATATTGCGAAGTCAGCGGCGGGATGATCACGCGCATCGCCTGCGGGATGATCACCTTGTTCAGCGTCACGCCGGCCGAGAGACCGAGCGCCTGCGCGCCTTCCGTCTGCCCGTGCGACACCGACAGGATGCCGGCCCGCACGATCTCGGCGATGAACGTCGCCGAGTAGAGGGACAGCGAAAGCCAAAGCGCGACGAAACTGACCTCGATGAAGCTGCCGAGCCCCGGACGGAAACCGAACCGGCCGCGATCGGGCCATTCAAGCTCGATCGGCTGGCCCATGACGAAGAATACGACGGCGGGCAAAAGGATGATGACGCCCAGGCCGACCCAGAAGCTGGGGAATTGCTGGCCCGTCGCGTCCTGTCGCTTGTGCGCCCATTTCCCGATGGCCCAGGCGATGACGAAAGCGATAAGGATCGACGCGTAGAATACGCCCGCGCCGGACTCCCCGATCGGATAGGGGCCGCGAATGCCGGAACTGTCGAAATAGAAGATGTCGAACAGCGACATCGGATCGTCGCGCTTGCCCGGCGCGATGCCGGTCAGGACGGCGATCCAGAAGAATATCTGCAGCAGCAGCGGGATGTTGCGGAGAACCTCGATATAAACCGTCGAGAACCAGCGCAGGATCACGTTCTTCGACAGGCGCATCACGCCAAGCACGAACCCCCAGACCGTCGCCAGGACGATTGAGAACGCCGCCACCCAGATGGTGTTGATCGCGCCGACCAGGAACACGTCCCAGTAGGTGGATTCGCCCGGCGTGTAATCGACTGCCCAGGTGCCGAGAGAGTCGAAGATCGCAAAACCGGTGGTCTGCGACAGGAATCCGAAGCCGGATTTCTTGTTCAGGAGTTCGAGGTTTTCGATCGTGTTGTTCACGATCAGATAGAGGCCGATCAGGAGCAGTCCGAAAACCACTATCTGGAAGAAGAGGCCCCGCGCCTTCGGGTCATAGACCATTGAGGCCAGCGAGGATCGCGCTTGTTGCGCGCCGTCAGCGGTTGCGTCCGCCATCGCATCACCCCTCGTGATGGAGATTTAAGGCGGCGGGGCGGCGCCGCGACGTGTACCCGCCCCGCCAGAAGTCGTTAGCGGATCGGGGGCGCGTACTGCAGGCCGCCCTTGCTCCACAGCGCGTTCACGCCGCGCTCAAGCTTCAGCGGGGTGTTCGGGCCGACGGTGGCCTCGTAGACCTCGCCATAGTTTCCGACATGCTTGATGATGTTGTAGGCCCAATCGTTGGTCAGACCCATCTCCGTCCCGAAGTTGCCGTCGACGCCCACGAGGCGCTGGATGTTCGGGTTATCGGACGACTTCATCTCGTCGACATTCTCCGAGGAGACGCCCAGTTCTTCCGCATTGATCATCGCGAAGAAAGACCAGCGCACGATATTGAACCACTGGTCGTCGCCCTGACGGACCACCGGACCCAGCGGCTCTTTCGAGATGATCTCGGGCAGAACCATGTGGTCGTCCGGCGCGGTCAGCTTCAGGCGCTCGGCGGCGAGGCCGGAGCGGTCGGTGGTGAACACGTCGCAGCGGCCCGAGTCATAGGCGCGCACGACCTCGTCCGAGTTCTCGATGGCGATCAGCGAGAAGTCCATGTTGTTGGCGCGGAAGAAGTCGGTGATGTTCAGCTCGGTCGTGGTGCCGGTGTTGGTGCAGATCGCGGCGCCCGAAAGCTCCAGCGCCGAGGTGACGCCCAGCGCCTTCGGCACCATCATGCCCTGACCGTCGTAGTAGTTGGTCCCGGCGAAGTTCAGGCCGAGCTGCGTGTCGCGGGTCATGGTCCAGGTGGTGTTGCGGCTGAGAATGTCGATCTCGCCCGAGGACAGCGCGGTGAACCGCTCTTTCGCCGACAGCGGCGTGAAGCGGGTCGCCTGCGCGTCGCCGAAGATCGCCGCGGCGACCGCGCGGCAGACCGCCACGTCGATGCCCGACCATTCACCGGCGTCATTCTGGTTGGAGAAGCCCGGGAGGCCCTGGCTGACGCCGCACTGCACGAAGCCCTTGGCCTTTACGTCGTCCAGAGTGGCGGCCGAAGCCATGCCCGCGATAAGCCCGGCGCCGGCGAGGGCTCCGATAAACGCGAGTTTTTTCATATTTACCTCTTCCCTGTCTGTTCGCAGAACCGTCTGGCGGCCCTTTGCGAACCTATTTTGAGTTCTAATCTGGTTCAGCCATGTCGCCGACCCTGCCGCAGCTTGGTCCCGCGCCCGCCACAGCGTCAACCGAAACCGACATGAAATTCGCATCTTACCGCCCGCTTTTCAGGCAGGTTCGCTCGCAGGCGCCAAATTCAGCCGGTTTTTTTCGCAAGTGCACAATATTACGGCGGCGCAGCAGGAATTTCGGCGCACATTCGGCGAAATACGCGCAATATTAATACCCTTGCGTTGCGCGTACGTTGAGTCGCCGTCACGCCACACGGAACAGTAGATGATTGATTCGTTTCACTTGCGGTTGACCTTTGGCGCGTTCGTTGCGCCCGCCTTCGCGCTGGCGCTGTGGGCCGCGCCTGCGGCGGCTGACGGCCGGCCGCTGCGCGTCTATGCCGCCGCCAGTCTGATCGCCGCGTTGCCGGAGGCGCTGGTGAACTGGAACAGAGAGAAGACGTTCGTGCATGCCGGCTCCGGCACGTTGGCGCGGCAGATCGAGCAGGGCGCGGAGGCGGACGTCTTCATCTCCGCCGATCCGGACTGGGCGGCGTATCTGCTGGCGGCGGGGGCGGCCGAAGGCGACGTCGTCCCGCTCGTCGGCAACAAGCTGGTGGCCGTCGCCCCGGCGGATGCGCCCGGCGCCTCCGTGCCGCCCTTCCCTCCTGGCGCGCTGCTCGCCCTGGCCGATGTCGACGCCGTGCCCGCGGGCCGTTACGCCAAACACGCGCTTGAGGCCGCGGGCGACTGGCCGACCAAGGCCCGCCTTCTGGAGACCGCGCATGTGCGCGAGGCGCTGGCCTGGGTCGCGCGGGACGAGGTGGACTACGCCATCGTCTATCTGAGCGACGCGGCGGCGGAGCCGCGCGTGAAGGTGGTCGCGGAGTTCCCGGAAGACCCCGCCCACCCGATCCGATATGTGGGCGTCGCCGTCGCGGGCGCCGGCCCCGAGGCGAACGCGCTGCTGGAATACCTGAGCGGTCCGGAGGCGCAGGCCGCCTTCGCCCGGCATGGGTTCGCGCCGCTCGCAAAATAATCCGACGCATGATCCCCGCCTTGGCGCT
>QKHF01000143.1 GCA_003250135.1 Paracoccaceae bacterium
GTCGCGCCGCTGCGGTCGCTGACCAGCCATTCGGTACGGATCGGCTGGGCGCCCTGACGCGCGACCTCGGAATTGACGACGAAGCCGCGCGGACCAAGGTCCTGCGCGCCGTTCACCGTCAGCGTTTCGCCCGAATATTCCTCGAACCGGCGCGCATAGACCGTCGCGATGTAGTCTACGAACACCGTCTCATAGCGGCCCTGCTGGGCGTCGTTCATCTCACGCCAGCTGCGCCCGGCGGCGAAGCGGCCGATCTGCGGCATGGCGGCGACTTCGGTCAGCACGCCGCGGAACTCGCTGCGCCGCGCCGCCGTAGTGTCGTTGGTCTCGATCAGAGCGACGACGCGGTCGACGACGGTCTTCACGAAGGCGCTCGCCTCCGACTCGCTCAGCGCCAGCGCCTGCGGCGTCGAGAGCGCCAGCAAGCCCAGCGCCAGCACCGTATTACGAACACCTGCGAAAAAGCGATGCATCGCTTTCACTCCATTCGATCCGTCACGCCGCTCGGGCGTGGTCAGTTTCCGTAAATATCCGGGACTTCGTCCGGACTGATCTCTTCCCCGGCCACTTGGCGGCGGCGATTCTGCAGCCAGTAGGACCGCGCCGTCACATAGCTGTCGGGCGCTTCGAGAATCTCGTCGATGATTTCGGCTTTGTCGTGGCGGATGACCACAATCTCGCCCGCGCGCACGAAGGGCGCGGCCTCAAACGCGCCGGCGCCGACGAAGGTCACCGGGTCGATAAGCACGTCGCCGACCCGTCCGCCGGTGTCGCGCAGCGTGCTGGGGCCGAGTAGCGGCAGCATGATGAACGGGCCTTCGCCCGCCCCCCAGTTCGCCAGAGTCAGGCCGAAATCGGTGTCGCGCGGGATCAGGCCGAACTCCGAGGCGGGGTCGAGCACGCCGAGGCCAAGGATCAGGTTGACGCCCAGCCGGCCGGCCGACTGACCGAAATTGTCCACATCGCCCTGCAACAGGCTGTTGATCGCGATCACGGGCTGGCCGAGCGTGTCATAGCCGTTTCCGACCAGGTGCTTCACCAGCGCCGGCATCTCGCCGTAGCCGAGCGACAGGGGGCGCACCAGAACCTGATCCAGCCCCTCGTTGAAAGAGTGGATGTCGCGGTTCAGCGACTCGTACGGATCGTGGAACGCCGTCTCCGACGCAGGCGGCGCAGAGGCGCAACCCGCTGCGCCCAAAGCGATCGAGACAATGGCCGCATATCGCAGCAAGCCGCCGAACATCATATTACGATTCCCATCTCGAACGCGCCGCTCTCCGCGCCGCAATCGGGCTCGGGTACGCGCAAAAACTCATAATCGCCGCAGAAATAGCCGACGGGAAGCGACTCGACAATTCGCGGGTGCAAAACGAATCTTCGCGCGTGGCGCGAACGACACAAAAAGCTGAATCGAATCAATTGTGTAACCCAGACTTGCGGCGTTCGCGGCGCGGCAGGCCAGGTGTCAGGGCGCGCAGGGCGGCCGAATCACGACCTCGGTCAGGCGCGCCTGCAGGGTGAACTCCGCGTAATCCATGGTCATGCGCGCGGCGACGCCGTTTTCGTAGAGATCGAAAGCCACCTCGTAATCGGGCTCGCCCGCGGGGGCGTCGGGATTGAAATACGCCGCCGACACCCGCCAGCGCGCCAGACCCGCCAATTCGGCCGGGGGCGACGGCTCCTCTCCCAGCGGCGCGATCGCCGCCGCTCCCAAAGTCAGCGGCGTCTCGGAGACGCCGTCGAACAACAGCCCCTCGTACGATCGCGCGCCCCCCGCGGCCGCCTGCGTCAATCCGCCAAGCAGCCCCACCGGAAAGCGCGCCTCCATCGGCAAGGGGAAGTCGGGCGCCTCGGGCGTTTCGACGGTCACGATGCGGACGCCGTCCTCGCCGGTAGCGACATGGCCCTTGCGCGCCTCCACTTGGGTCCCGTCTGCGAAGGTGGCGCTGGTGTAGCGATACGCCGCGCCGTCCTTCCCCTCGATGGAGGAGAAACGGTAGTCGAGCAGGGTGCGCACGTTCTGCGCCGAAGACAGGCGCAGCACCATGCGCTCGGTCGACGCCCAGCTGTCGCAAACGTCGTCAAGATCGACGATCAGCCGGCCCTCTGCGCCGACCACGCCGGTCTCGTTGCGGCCTTTGGCGAGGGAGAGGTCGTACACGGCCCTGTGCGGCGCAAGCGCCGCGGCGCCGGCCGAGCCGGTCCACGTCGAGAAGCAAAGCGCGATCAGCGCGATTTGGCGAGACATCAACATGGCGCCCATAACCGGCCATGCGCGAGCGGAGGTCAATGCGAAAGCGACGCGGCGCATGCGATCGGGTAGACTGCGTCGCCATGACCAGCGCCTTGCGTCACATACCCTTGCCCGAGGGCTTCATGGCCCATCCTTTCGCTCATCGCGGGCTGCATGACCGCGCCAAGGGGCGGGTCGAGAACTCGCGCGCGGCCGTCGCGGCGGCGGCCGAGGCCGGCTACGCGATCGAAATCGATGTGCAGCTCTCCGCCGATGGCGAGGCGATGGTGTTCCACGATTACGAGCTCGACCGCCTGACGGCGGAGAGGGGCCTTGTCAAAGCGCGCTCGGCGGCCGAGCTGGGCCGCATTGCGCTGAAAGGCGGCGGCGAGACCATCCCGACATTAGGAGAGGTGCTGCCGCTGATCGCGGGACGGGTTCCGCTGGTGGTGGAGGTCAAGGATCAGGACGGGCGCATGGGCCCGAATGTCGGCCCTTTGGAGCGGCGCGTGGGCGACCTGCTCGCCGCTTACGACGGTCCCGCCGCGGCGATGAGTTTCAATCCCCACGCTGTGCGCGCGCTGGGCGAGGCGGCGCCGGATGTGCCGCGCGGACTTGTCTCCTACGACTGGCCAAGGCGCGACGTTCCGTGGATGAGCTATGGCGAGCGCCAGGCGCTGGCCGACATGATCCGGTTCGAGGAGTTGGGCTGCGCCTTCTGCTCCTACGGCGCCAAGGCGCTGCCGGCGCAGGGCGCGACACGGGTGCGGGTGGAGGATCACCCTGTCCTCTGCTGGACCATTCGCTCCCCGCTGGAGGCGGCTCGGGTGCTTCGCCACGCCGACCAGATCACCTTCGAGGGCTTTCTGCCGCCGGTGGGGCGTTGACCGGGACGGAGAGCGGTCCATCCTCGCCTTTCCATACAGCGGTTGCGGAATAGTGATCGGGGTGATGGGCGGGCTTGACCGGATCAGACACTGGGCGCGGGTCGTGAAGAGGGACGCCGTGGCGCTCTACCTTGCGACGCGCGACCCCCGGACGCCCTGGTATGCGAAACTTCTGGCGGGCGTCGTTGTGGCTTATGCGTTGTCGCCGATCGACCTGATCCCGGATTTCATTCCGGTGCTGGGCTATCTCGACGATTTCCTGCTTGTGCCGTTGGGTCTGTGGCTGGCGGTCCGCCTGATTCCCGCAGAGGTCATGCGGGATTGCAGGTCGCGCGGCGCGGAACTCGCCGAGCGCCCCGTCAGCAGGACCGCCGCCGTCGTGGTGGTGGCCATCTGGCTGGGGGCTTTGGCGGTGGTCGGCCGCCTCGTTTACAGGTCGATTCATGCGGGCTGACCCGGCCGCCTCGCCCGCGAGATCGCATGATTTCGTCAGGCGGCCTCACTGACTGGCGAGGTCCGTATTGATCCCCCGTTCTGGCGCTCCATGTGGCAGGATGCGGGGGCGCGAAAGGCGGAGGACGCCATGCCTGACGGCGGATACGGCATCGAAATCTCGGTTTTGGGCGGGCTGGATCAGATCAGCCCGGCGGATTGGGATTGCTGCGCCGCGCCGGAAGCGGCGGATGGCGGGCGGCCCGAAAACCCGTTCCTGACCTGGCGGTTCCTGCGCGCGCTGGAGGAGTCAGGCTCGGTCGGACCGGGGTCGGGCTGGTCGCCCCGGCATCTGGTCGCGCGCACCGAAGCGGGCGCGCTGATCGGCGTCATGCCGCTTTACGCCAAGGGCCATTCGCAGGGCGAGTATGTGTTCGACCATTCCTGGGCCCACGCTTTTGAAAGCGCAGGCGGGCGCTATTACCCGAAGCTGCAGGGCGCAGTGCCGTTCACCCCCGTGGCCGGGCGGCGGTTTCTCACCAATCCCGACGGCCCGTTCCCGCGCGAGGTCGCCCTCGCAGCGCTGGCGCAGGGCGTCGTGCAGCTCGCCTCGCAGATGGGCGTCAGCTCGCTGCATGTGACCTTCTGTGACTGGGAGGAATGGGCGGCCTGCGGCGAGATGGGCTTCTTGCAACGCACCGGCCAGCAATTCTTCTGGCGCAATCGCGACCCCGGAACCGGCGCGCCCTTCGCGGATTTCGACGATTTCCTGCAAAGCCTCTCGTCCCGCAAGCGCAAGGCGATCCGCAAGGAGCGGCGCGAGGCCGTGGCCGAAGTCGAAGTTCTGGAGTTCACCGGCGACGCCATCGAGCCCGAGCACTGGGACGATTTCTGGCGCTTCTATCAGGACACCGGGTCGCGCAAATGGGGCTCGCCGTATCTGACGCGCGAATTCTTCGACATCGCGCAGGAAACCATGCGCGACGACATCCTGTTGGTCATGGCGCGGCGCGAAGGGCGGTTCGTGGCCGGGGCGCTCAATTTCATCGGCCGGGACGCCCTCTTTGGCCGCTACTGGGGCTGCGTCGAACATCACCCCTGCCTGCATTTCGAGCTCTGCTACTATCGCGCCATCGATTACGCGCTGGCGCATGGTCTGGGCCGGGTCGAGGCGGGCGCGCAGGGCGAGCACAAGCTTTCGCGCGGTTACATGCCCGAGCCGACCTACTCGCTGCACTGGATCGCCGATCCCGGCTTCCGGCGGGCGGTGGCCAAGTATCTTGAGGAGGAGCGCGAGGCCGTCGGTCAGGAGATCGACTTCCTCGCTCAGTTCAAGCCATTCAAGCGCGGGCATTAGGAGAGGGAGAGATGGCCGAGAAACTGGAAGGAGAAGCGCGCACCGCGGCGCTGGCCTCGCTGAAGGCGAATGGCTGGGCGCTGGTCGAGGGGCGCGACGCCGTTTCGAAAAGCTTCGTCTTCGCCAATTTCGTGGAGGCGTTCGGCTGGATGAGCCGCGTCGCGCTTTGGGCCGAGAAACTGAACCACCACCCGGAATGGTTCAACGTTTACAAGACGGTCGACGTCACGCTCTCGACCCATGACGCGGGCGGGCTGACCGAGCTTGACGTCAAGCTGGCCCTGAAGATGGACGCGCTGGCGGGGTAGGGTCCGGCTACGCGGAAAAATCGCTCAAGCCGCCAATGACTGCATTGGTGGACCTTCTGTCGCCGGGATGAAGCCGTCATCTTAGTGAAATCGTCAAATGCCCGTTTCTGACCCGAAGCGAACATTAACCCACCGCCGCCAGCCGCTGGAGCGAACGGTCGCCGACGCCGAACATTTCCGCCAGTATTGTCAGAGTAAATGCGTCCTGCCGTCTAGCGGCGGCTCGGTCGTTCTGGTCAGCGTCCCGCTGAAAGGCTTTTTCCTTTACAGATGGATGAATTGCGTCCTCCTAAAACAAGAGGAGACAGGGAGAGCCGATCTGCGCCGATTCCTCTGACGATGCCCTTCAATTGAGGTTGACTCCTATGACCCATATCAAACCTACCGGCTCCTTCGTCGCGCTCGTCACGCCAATGAACAACAACGGATCGGTCGATCTCGAAGGTTTCCGCACGCTGCTCAACTGGCATGCCGAGAACGGCACCGAAGCGGCGCTAATCATGGGCTCGACCGGCGAAGTCTCGATGCTCTCGCCCGAGGAGCGCAAGATG
>QKHF01000185.1 GCA_003250135.1 Paracoccaceae bacterium
GTCGTTGGAGGAAGCATAAATGATTGAAGACGCTCGGAAAAAAGGATTGGGGCGGGGCCTGTCGGCGCTGTTGGGGGACGCGCCGCCGATCAATGACGTTGCCGAAACCTCCGCCGAGCCGTCGCGCGGACAGATGACCGCGCCAGTCGACCTGGTGCATCCCAACCCGGAGCAGCCCCGCAAGAATTTCGAAAAGGATGAACTGGAAGACCTTGCGGCGTCGATCGCCGAGAAAGGTGTCTTGCAGCCGCTAATCGTCCGGCCGGATCCCAATCATCCCGGCGCCTATCAGATCGTGGCCGGCGAACGCCGGTGGCGCGCCGCTCAGCTCGCCCAGCTTCATGAAGTTCCGATTCTCGTAAAGGATCTGACCGATTCCGAGGTGATGGAACTCGGCCTGATCGAGAATGTTCAGCGAGCCGATCTGAACGCGGTTGAAGAGGCGGAAGGGTACGCGCTGCTGATCGAGAAATATGCTCATACGCAGGAGGCATTGTCTCGGATCGTCGGCAAGAGCCGGTCTTACATCGCGAACTCGCTGCGCTTGCGCAGCCTGCCGGGTGATGTACTCGCGTATGTCCGGTCCGGCAAACTGTCCGCAGGTCACGCCCGCGCCCTGATCACAACGCCCAACCCATCCGCGCTGGCCAAGCAGGTTATCGAGAAGGGGCTCAGCGTTCGAGAGGTCGAGCGCCTGACTAAAAGCGCTTCAAATACCAAACTGTCAGCGCCGCGCAGATCGGTCAAAGATCCTGACACATTGGCGCTGGAAGCGGATCTGAAAGCCGCGCTTGGCTTGCCGGTCACCATCGCGCAACGGCGGGACAGCGAGGCGGGAGAGTTGAAAATCTCTTATGCGTCGCTCGAAGAGTTGGATGGGCTTTGCCAGCTTCTGTCACAGCCCCGGTAAGCGCGAGCGTCTAAAAAGACGAAAAATATCAGGACCTTGAAGCCATCATTGCGATGCGCAGCAAAGCGCGTCCGATGGCGGCATCCGGCTGGCCGCCGCCTGCGGCGCGAGACGACAACTGCGCCTCGTGAACCTGACGCATTGCCGATTCCAGTGATGCGAGTGACCAGCGGTCGAGCTGGCGCGACAGTCGCGTGCGGGATTCTCCGAATACAGGCGGACGCAAGGACTTGAACGCGGCGTCCCTCGGCGTTCCCGACTCGACCGCCGACACGAGTCCGTAAAGGCGCTTCATTTGCCAGGACAATGCGATCAGCAGCGCGCCGCCCGCGGCGGCGTTCGACTGAATCCGCGACAGCGCCTGCGCGGTGTGTTGCACCTGTCCACTCAACGCTGCGGCCGCGATGTCATGCGACTCGGGATCGTCAGGCGAGGGCGCGCAGTCCGCGATGTCTTTCACTGTCAGAGAAGACGGATCGCCTAGCTTGTAGATCGACAGCTTGGCGAGCAACTGCCGATAGGCGCCGTAGTCCAGGTCGGCGCGCTGCGCACGCAGGGCGCCTTCCGCATCTGAATCCGCCAGTTTCAGACCAAACTCTAAAAGCGCTTCGGATACATCTTCCGTTGAAGCGGCGTCGGAATAGCAAGGCGCGGCGGCGGCGTAAGCGGGCGATTCGAACGCGGCCCGCAGCTTCGACCGGGCGGGCAGGGACCCCGCAGTGACCAGAAGGAATGCATCCTCCTCTGTCGACTCGTCCAGAGCCTCCGCGAATGTCGCGGCCAGCCCGTCGGTCGCGCTGTCCACGAGCACCAAGCGCCGTCCGCCAAAAAATGCGGTTTCGCGCAGCGCGTCGAACAGGGCGGCCTTGTCCTTTCGGGCGGTCGCCGCATCCAGCCGCGCCAATCGAAGCTCCGGCGAATCGTCCCCAAGAATGCTCTGGCAAAGCTGGTCCCGGCGCGCCGCGACCAGGGCCGGATCGTCGCCATAGATCAGGACGCCCCGAATATGTGGATCGGGTTTTCGTACGAAGCGGCCGACGATCGCTCCGGACAGCTTCATCGGATCACGTAGCGCTCGACTTGGACAGTTCGGCGATCACGCGGCTGGAGATGCGCTCGCCCAGCGTCTCCGCGACCTGTCGCTCTACAGCGCGCTCGCTGGTGCGGCTGGCGTAGAGCGACGAGGTGGCGTCGTAGGAGGAGCTCACCTGAATCTCATCAGTCAACACGACCTCCGCCGTGTCGAGTTTAATGACCGTGACGGAAGCGGTGGCGCGGTAGTTGAATCGCGTCGTGGCGTCGTCCTCACGCAAGATCAGTGACTCGGTTTTCACGTCTGTCGAAACATTCAGCCGATAAAGCGAATCCGCGCCTCCTTCGCCCAAACGGCGTCGAAGGACCTGTCGAAGATAGTAGTCTGACCGTCCGTCCACGTCGCCAAGTTCAATCCGGCCAATCAGGTCGCCGCCGCCGCTGGCGTAAAGCGGTTTGAACCCGCAGCCGCTCACCGCGGTCAAGGCCATAAGGGAAAGCGCGGACCGGCGGCTATATGACGACATTCACGATCCTCCCGGGAACCACGATCACTTTTCTAGGCGTCGCGCCTCCGATGGCGCGTATCACAGAGGCGTCCGCCAACGCCGCCGATTCAATATCATCCTTGGCGGCGTCCTTGGCGACTTCAATCTCACCGCGCTTCTTGCCGTTGACCTGAACCGGCAGGCGGATCAAATCCTCCACTAGAAGGGCGGGGTCCGCCTTCGGCCAGCCGGAGGCCACCAACGGCGTCGCTTCGCCCAGCCGCGCCCAGATTTCTTCGGCCAGATGCGGGGTCATCGGCGCCATCAATTGCGCAAGAGCGGCGATGGCTTCGCGCCGGGCGGTGGCCGAGGCGTCGCCGGATTTGGCGATGGCGTTGGTCAGTTCGTACAGCCGCGCGACCGCCTTGTTGAACGCGAAACCGTCGATGTCCTGCGTAACGCCGTCGATGACTTTGTGGGTGACGCGGCGCAACGTATCGTCTGCGGTGGCATTGGATTCCGTAGCGGAACGCTGATCGGCGATCTCATCCGCCAGGCGCCAGACCCGCTGAAGATGGCGGGCGGCGGCTTCGGCGCCGGCGGCGGTCCACTCGACATCGCGCTCGGGCGGGCTGTCGGACAGCATGAACCAGCGCGCCGTGTCGGCGCCGTATTCGGCGATGATGTGCTCCGGGTCGACCACGTTCTTCTTCGACTTCGACATCTTCACCGAAGGGCCGATGTTGACGGGCGCGCCCGTCGCGGTCTCGATCTTTGCGCCATCCTTGTCCGAAACTTCGGCCGGGGTCAGCCAGCGCCCGTCGGAGGCGCGATAAGTTTCATGGCAGACCATGCCTTGGGTGAAGAGGGCGTCGAACGGCTCGATTGCCGACTTAGGCAGGTGCCCGGTCAGGTGCATCGCTCGCGCCCAGAACCGCGAGTAGAGGAGGTGCAGAATCGCGTGCTCGACGCCGCCGATATACTGGTCGACATTCATCCAATAGGCGACATCGTCCGGGTCCGTCGGCGTCTCGGCGTGCGGGTTTGTGAAGCGCGCGTAGTACCAGGACGAGTCCGCGAATGTGTCCATCGTGTCGGTCTCGCGCCGCGCCGCGCCGCCGCAGTCGGGGCAGGCGACATGGCCCCACGTCGGGTGCCGGTCCAGCGGATTGCCTGGCTTGTCGAAGGTGACGTCCTCGGGCAGCTTCACCGGCAGTTGCTCGCGCAGCACGGGAACCGGCCCGCAGCTGTCGCAATGAATGATCGGGATCGGGCAGCCCCAATAGCGCTGGCGGCTGACGCCCCAGTCGCGTAGGCGGTAATTGATCACGCCCTCGCCGACGCCCTCCGCCTCGCAGCGCGCGATGGCTGCGTCAACACCTTGATCTCCACTCATGATCTCTTCGCCGGCGAGCGGCAGCAGATATCGAACCGGTTCGGATTTCAGCGGCACATAGGCCTCATCCCCGACCCTCTCATCCGACCCTTGAGCGCAGTAGACATCCGTCACTGGCAGGCCATACTTGCGGGCGAAGTCGAGGTCCCTCTGGTCATGCGCAGGACAACCAAAGATGGCGCCCGTCCCATAGTCCATCAGGATGAAATTGGCGACATAGACCGGCAGCGTCCAGTCAGGATCGAACGGGTGACGGACCCTCAGTCCGGTATCGAAGCCGATCTTCTCCGCCTTCTCCAGTTCCTCTTCCGAAGTGCCCATGCGGCGGCAGCGGGCGATGAAATCGGACAACTCCGCGTTGTCTCCCGCCAACGCCCCAGCCAGAGGGTGATCGGCGGCGATGGCGGCGAAACTGGCGCCCAGAAGCGTGTCTGGCCGGGTGGTGTAGACTTCCAGCTTTTCGTGTCCGGCGGGGGCGTCCAGAACCTCGAAGGCGAACTGAAGGCCGCGGCTCTTGCCGATCCAGTTGCGCTGCATCAGGCGCACTTTTTCTGGCCATGCGGTCAGCCCGTCGATCGCCTCCAGCAGTTCGCCCGCCATGTCCGAGATGCGGAAGAACCATTGGGTCAGTTCGCGCCGCTCCACCGGCGCGCCGGAGCGCCAGCCCTTGCCGTCGATGACCTGTTCATTGGCCAGCACGGTCATGTCCACCGGGTCCCAGTTCACGGTGGAGGATTTCCGGTAGACCAGCCCCGCCTTGTACATGTCGAGAAACATGGCCTGCTGCTGGGCGTAGTACTCGGGGTCGCAGGTCGCGAACTCGCGGCTCCAGTCCAGCGACAGCCCCATCATCTTCAACTGCTCGCGCATCGCTGCGATATTGTCGTAGGTCCAGGTCGCCGGGTGCGAGCCGCGCTCCATGGCGGCGTTCTCGGCTGGCATACCGAACGCGTCCCAGCCCATCGGATGCAGCACGTTGAATCCTTGGGCGCGTTTGTAGCGCGCAATTACGTCGCCCATCGCGTAGTTGCGCACATGACCCATATGGATGCGGCCGGAGGGATAGGGGAACATCTCCAGCACATAGTATTTCGGCTTCGCCGGATCGCGCTCGGCCTTGAACGCGTTCATCTCATCCCAAACTCGGCGCCATTTCGGCTCCGCTTCAGCCGCGTTGTAGCGGGACATGGTATTCCTCCGACAAGACGCGTCCGCAAAGCACGCCGGTGCGATCATCCAACCGTCGGTCTGAGGCCGGGATCAGCGCATGACGACGGGTTCGCGCATCTCTTGGCAAAGGCGCGGTGGTTTTGCAATGCATCAGGGGATTTGGGCGGCGGTCAGCCGTCCTTCGCGCTCAGCTCTTCGCGCCGGAGCTGGCGTGCCCGGGTCAGGATGGCGTCCTCAAGCTGACGCGGCGTCGCCGAGTCGACTGGCGCCGTGACCCAGACGCCGTTCTCTGACAGCTGTTCGCGGAATACGGCTACGCGCAGCGATTCGGCGGTCAGCGAGGTGTCTTTGACGAAAGCCGTGACCTTCAGCCTCTCGTTCGGAGCATTGGGCGCCGCGCTCCAGTCGGTGGCGATGACTCCGGTGAAGGGATCGGTCGAGGCGATGGGCAGGAACGACAGCGTGTCGAGCGACGCCATCCAGAGGTGCTTGTTGACGTTGGTGCCGCGTCCCAGGGGCTCTCCCGACCCAATGGTAGCATTGCCGAACTGGGCGGTGCCAAATGCGTCGGTCAGCGAGCCCTTCGGTTTGCCGCGTTCCTCGCAATCATGGTCTCCGACACGGACGCATGATTCATAGGGGCGATGCGCGGCGGGATCGTCGGCGCAGCCAGCAGCGACCATCAGTGTCAGTCCGGCGA
>QKHF01000134.1 GCA_003250135.1 Paracoccaceae bacterium
CCCAGGCCGGCAAGTGGGAGAAATCCAAGTTCATGGGCGTCGAGATCACCGGCAAGACGCTGGGCCTGATCGGCTGCGGCAATATCGGCTCGGTGGTCGCCAGCCGCGCGCTGGGCCTGAAGATGAAGGTCTGCGCCTACGATCCGTTCCTGTCCGAGGCGCGGGCGCAGGAGCTGGGCGTGCACAAGGTCGAGGATCTGGACGAGGTGCTTGCCGCGGCGGATTTCGTGACGCTGCACCTGCCAAAGACGGAGAAGTCCGCCAACATCCTGAACGCCGAGCGGATCGCCAAGATGAAGCCCGGCGCGCGCCTGATCAACTGCGCCCGCGGTGGTCTGGTGGACGAGGAGGCCGTCGCCGCCGCGCTGAAGGATGGCCGGCTCGCCGGCGCCGCCTTCGACGTGTTCTCGGTCGAGCCCGCCAAGGAGAATGTGCTCTTTGGCGCGCCCAACGTGGTCTGCACTCCGCATCTGGGCGCCGCCACCACCGAGGCGCAGGAGAACGTCGCCCTGCAGGTCGCCGAGCAGATGTCGGACTACCTTCTGACCGGCGCGATCTCCAACGCCATCAACGCGCCGTCCGTCACCGCCGAGGAGGCGCCGCTGCTGAAGCCCTGGATCGCGCTGGCCGAGGCGCTGGGCGGCTTCGCGGGTCAGGTCACCGAGCATGCGATCAAGGAGATCGAGATCGAGTATGTCGGCCGCGTCGGCGAGTTGAACCTCAAGCCGCTGACCTCGGCGCTGATCGCCGCGCTGTTGACCCCGCTGGTGGGCGAGGGCGGCGTCAACATGGTCTCCGCCCCGCTTGTGGCGCGCGAGCGCGGCGTCAACATCGCCGAGACCCGCAAGGACGCGCAGGGCGCCTATGGCTCCTACATGCGGCTGGTCGTGACGACCGAGCAGCAGACCCGCTCTATCGCCGGCACGATCTTCTCGGGCGACAAGCCGCGGATCATCCAGATCAAGGGCATCGATCTGGAGGCGGAGCCGCAGGCGCACATGCTCTACACCACCAACTCCGACGAGCCGGGCTATATCGGCGCCCTCGGCCAGAAGCTGGGCGCGCTCAATATCAACATCGCCACCTTCGCCCTCGGCCGGGCCGAGAAGGGCGGCGAGGCGATAGCTCTGCTGGGCGTGGATGAGGCTGTGACGCCCGCCATGCTGGCCGAGATCGAAACCCTGCCGCATGTTCGCCAGGCCAAGGCGCTGGCGTTCTGAGCAAATCGACAAAGGGCGCGGCTCGACAGGGCCGCGCCGTCCACTACTCTCTCCCATTCAACCCGAGGAGAGAGCCAAATGTCCGACGCCCCCATGATCGCCGAGAAATCCCCCGCCGCCGTCGAGGTGAAGGCGGGCAAGACCTATTTCTGGTGCGCGTGCGGGCGGTCCCAACGGCAGCCCTTCTGCGACGGCAGCCACAAGGGGACGTCCTTCTCACCCGTGCGCTACACGGCGGAAGAGGACGGCGAGGTATGGTTCTGCCGCTGTAAGCGCACCGGGAACCGCCCGTTCTGCGACGGCACGCACAAGACGCTCTGAGCGCGACGGATTCCGCCTTTCACCGAACCGGCCCGTTCCCTATAAGGGCGCGGGTTTCTCGAACCGCCGGAGACAGGCATGGCGAACGTTGCAGTGGTCGGCGCCCAGTGGGGCGACGAGGGCAAGGGAAAGATCGTCGATTGGCTCAGCGAGCGAGCCGACGTGATCGTCCGGTTTCAGGGCGGCCACAACGCCGGCCATACGCTGGTCATCGACGGCGAGACCTTCAAGCTGTCGCTGCTGCCCTCGGGCATCGTCCGGCCCGGCAAGCTCTCGGTCATCGGCAATGGCGTGGTTCTGGACCCCTGGGCGCTGATCTCGGAGATGGAGAAGCTGCGCGGGCAGGGGGTGGAGATCAGCCCTGAGAACCTGCAGGTCGCTGAGAACACGCCGCTGATCCTCCCGGTGCATCGCGACCTCGACCTGTTGCGCGAGAAGGCCGCGGGCAAGGCGAAGATCGGCACCACCGGCCGCGGCATCGGCCCCGCCTATGAAGACAAGGTCGGACGCCGGGCGATCCGGGTCGCCGATCTGGGCGATGAGGATACGCTCGAGGCGCGGCTGGACCGGCTGCTGGCCCATCACGATCCGCTGCGCAAGGGACTGGGCGAGCCGGCGATCGATCGCACCGCGTTGAAGGCGCAGTTGATGGAGATCGCGCCGCAGATCCTGCCCTATGCGGCGCCGGTATGGCGCACGCTCGCCGCGGCGCGCAAGAGTGGGCGCCGTATCCTGTTCGAGGGCGCGCAGGGCGCGCTCTTGGACATCGACTTCGGCACCTATCCGTACGTCACCAGCTCCAACACGCTGACCGGCATGGCCGCAACCGGCTCGGGCATGGGGCCGGACGCGGTCGGCTTCGCGCTCGGCATCGTCAAGGCCTACACCACCCGCGTGGGCGAGGGGCCGTTCCCGACCGAGCTGTTCGACGCCGACGGCCAGCGGCTGGGCGAGCGGGGCCGCGAATTCGGCACCGTGACCGGCCGCCAGCGCCGCTGCGGCTGGTTCGACGCGGTGCTCACCCGGCAGACCTGCCAGACCGGCGGCGTGACCGGCGTCGCGCTGACCAAGCTCGACGTGCTGGACGGGTTCGAGACTCTCAGGGTCTGCACCGGCTACCGGCTCGACGGCAAGGAGATCGACTACCTGCCGACCGCCGCCGCCCAGCAGACCCGGATCGAGCCGATCTACGAGGAGTTGGAGGGCTGGAGCGAGTCCACCTTCGGCGCCAAGCGCTGGCTGGACCTGCCTGCCGCCGCGATCAAATACGTCAAGCGTATCGAGGAGCTGATCGGCGTGCCGGTCGCGATCCTCTCCACCAGCCCCGAGCGCGAGGACACCATCCTCGTCACCGATCCCTTCGCGGACTGATGCCGCTCTCCTACAAGGCGCGGCGGATCGGCTCTCTGCTGATGCTGACGGTGGGGCTGCCGGTCTACATCGTTCTGGCGCTGAACTTCGTCGACCTCTTGGGCGATATGCCGAAAGTGGTCGAGTTGGTTCTGTTCATCGCGCTCGGCTTCGCCTGGGCGCTTCCCTTCCGCTGGTTGTTTCTGGGCGTCGGCCGCGCCGACCCGGACGCGCCCCGCGATGACGAGGGGAATGAGCGCTAGGCAGGTTCAAAGGCGCCCCCGGCGCGCCTATGTGAAGGGGCGCAACCAATCCGGGATGATGGGAGAACCCTCCATGCTTCGCTGCGCCGCCGCCATCGGACTCGCCGCTCTCGCCTTCGCCGCCCCCGCAGCGGCCGAAGAGGTCGGCGAAGTCACCACCGCCTGGAAGATGCTTGGCGCCAATCACAAGATCGTCGTCGAAGCCTTCGACGATCCAAAGGTCGAAGGCGTTTCCTGCTTCGTCAGCCGCGCCAAGACCGGGGGCGTGTCGGGCAGCCTGGGACTGGCCGAGGACACCTCGGACGCCTCCATCGCCTGCCGTCAGGTCGGGCCGATTCGCTTTCTCGACAAGCTGAAAGACGGCGAAGAGGTGTTCGGACGCAAGGCCTCGATCATGTTCAAGACGATCCAGGTTGTGCGATTCCACGACACCAAGCGCGACACGCTGATCTACCTTACATA
Organism: Paracoccaceae bacterium; assembly: GCA_003250135.1. Lineage (GTDB taxonomy): Bacteria > Pseudomonadota > Alphaproteobacteria > Rhodobacterales > Rhodobacteraceae > SZUA-547. Next base: position 3,617 of record QKHF01000134.1, read on the forward strand.
CTCCGACAAACTGATTGACGGGTCTCCCAAAAACGCCATCAGCGCTGTCGTCATACGCGAGTGGTGAGAGCGCCTTTCCCCTCTGTTATCCACAGGCGACGCGATTCCTCCACAGGGGGTTATCGAGAAAATTGCGCCGCGCAAGGGAATTTTGTTTGGGATTGGGTCAATATCTGGTAGCTTGAAATCGCCCACTAACAAAAGAAAGCTTTAGAGGCAGGGCGATGGGGCAGGTAACGCAGATAGACGTGCGAGCGGTGGCGAACATCATTCTCGACCATGCGGACGGGATTGAAATGGCGGTGACCAACCGCGCTCTCTCTGAAATCACCTACCTCGTGATCGGATGGCGTCTCGCAACACAGGGCGAGGCGTTGGTCGACGCGACGATCGAGGCGGGTCCACACGGCCCGGCGATCCGAGAATTGTATGCGGAGTTTGAGAAATGGGGCGATGGCCCAATCCTCAGGAAAGCCTCCAGGGTGGATCCTGAGACCGGCCGGCGTTGCGTTGTCGCCCCGAATTTCGACCCTGAGACGGTGGAATTTCTGGCCCGGTGCGCGGATGAGGCGGTGCGTATGCCGCCGGAGGCGCGTCAGGCCTTTGTGACAGACCCTGATGGCCCATGGGCCGCGGCCAAGGCGCGCGCGGTTGAAACGGGCCGAGGGCAAAGGATCCCGGAGGGGGACCTTCGGGATTACTTCTCGGCGCAGCTGGCGTCGAGAGGGCAGGCGGCCCACTTGGTCGCCTGAGGATCTCCTCCCTGTCCTTGGGGCGGCCATTTGGTCGCCCTCTTTTTTGCGCGCTCGGCGGCTATTGCGTCGGCGCCGGCGCGTCTTGCGGCGGGGTTTCCGCCTCCGCTTGGGGCGCTTCCGGCGCGGCCTCCGTCTCGCCCGGCGTCTCGCTCGTGGCCTCGCCTTCCGCCGGGGCTCCCTCCGCCGCCTCGGCTTCCGCCTCGGCCCGGGCCTGGCTGACGCCGCACAGGCGGATCGCGGTCTGGTGCGCCCGGCCGACCTCGCCCGACATCATCGCCACCTCGTTCACCTGCATGCCCGTCTCGTCCGCCGCCACCAGCAGCGCGGCGTCCCAGTCGCCCTGAGGCGTCGCGGGCGAGGCGCTGGCGACGTAGTGCCGGGCGGTGGCCTCATAGGTGGTCACGTTGGTCTCCGGATAGGCGTCGCTGATCGCCGCGCGCGCGCAGTCGCAGACCCCCGCCGCATGTCCCGCGCCGAGGCACATGTCGTCGATTCCGTCGGCGAGGGCGGCCCCGCAGGGCGCGGCGAATGCGACGGCGAGATGGACGATCTTTTTCATATTCGAATGCTCCGTGGCGGTCTGATGAGCGACCTTCGGGGGAATCGGCGGCTATGTTACCATCGCAGCAATCATAACATCTGGGGAGAGACGCCATGCATGCGATGGTTCGGGCCTATTCCGGGAAAGGCGCCACGGAGCTTTACGACCTCCTGATGAATCGGCAGGACGAGGTGAAGCAGGAGATGGGCCGCGTCAGCGGGCTGGTCTCCTATGACCTTGCGCAGACCGATGAGGGCTGCGTGGCGATGATCGTCTGCCGCGACAAGCTGGGCTGCGACCAGAGCATGTCCATCGCCAAGGATTGGCTGGCCGAGAACGCAAAGCATCTGGGCCTGACGCCGCCACGGATCATCGAGGGCGAGATCGGCGTGCATTTGCCATGATCGTGATGGGCTGAGACGACGCGGCGTCTTTACATCCGCGGGCCACAGGCGGAGAGATGGCGGGCGGAGCGCCCCGCCTTGTCTGGCGCTTCGGTTGAAAGACGTGAAAGATGACGGATGCAGAGATCAGGACGCAGATCCTGGCGTTCTCAGCGCATCTGAGAAACACCTCTGAAAGCGACGCGACGACCCCGGCCCGCCGCCACGGCTGGCTGGACCCGTCAGGCGAGCCTACGCCCGAGGGGCGCAAGCTGGTCAAGGCGCTGGAGGAGCAGGACGGCACGCGCTCCAGCTTCCGGGGCGCGTACTAGCTGCGAGAGACCCC